>JAZFTY010000160.1:0-2143 GCA_036446935.1 Acidobacteriota bacterium
TCATTCCCTATGGTCTGGTTGAGGTGGACCGAGCCCGAGGTGCAGATTCTGTCGATGCAGACGTGAATGCAGGCGTCGACCTGAAGTGGGCACTCACCCCGGCGCTGGCCCTGGACCTCACCCTCAATACCGACTTCGCTCAGGTTGAAGCGGACGATCGACAGATCAACCTGACGCGTTTTTCCCTCTTCTTTCCGGAGAAACGAGAGTTCTTCTTGGAGAACGCCCAGCTCTTCAACTTTGGCATACTCCGTGAGGCTCAGGTCTTCTTCAGTCGTCGCATTGGCCTGGAGAGAGGAGAGCCAGTGCCCATTCTGGGAGGAGCCCGCTTGAGCGGACAGGCAGGCGCGTTCGATGTGGGGCTCCTGTCGATCCAGACCGACAGCCACCTCCAAACACCCAGCACCAATTGGAGCGCTACTCGGTTGCGCTGGAAGATCGGCCGCAGATCCCACCTGGGAGGAATCTTTACCTCGGTTTACTCCAGCACCCAGAACAATCGCGTCTTTGGTCCCGATGCCCTGATCTGGCTGGGTCGCAATCTTCACCTGGAAGGTTTCCTGGCTGTGATGGACGATCAAGAACTGAGCGGACAGCCCCTCTCCTATACGGGAGCAGTGATCTACGACCAGGATCTTTGGGAAGCTCGTCTTCGGTTGTTCGACGTGGAGGAAGATTTCAACCCGGCCATGGGTTTTATGCGCCGCAGAGATCTGCATCAATATGAGGGAAAGCTCCGGAAAGGCCTGCGCTTGAATCGTGCCTGGGCTCGAAAGCTGGACTTTTCCGGTGAGTTGAAATATCTAAACAACCAGGCGGGAATCCTGGAAACCCGCCAGTGGGTTCTGGCAGCTCAAGATGAGCTGGACTCCGGAGACGTGGTTCGCCTGAGCCTGGAGAGCAACTTCGAGCGCCTGGATGAGGACTTTGTCATTAATCCTGTCGACGGAGTGATCATCCCTCCGGGAGACTACTCCTTCAATCGCTGGCTGCTGAGCTACCAAACTTTTCAGGGGCGGGCAGCCGAAGCTACGGCACAGCTGGAAGGGGGAGATTTCTTTGACGGGGAGCGCACTACCTTGACCCTGTCGGGAACCTGGCGAGCCTCCCCACACCTGTGGATGTCCGGAAACTACGAATTCAACGACATTTCCTTGCCTCAGGACGCCTTTGATACCCATCTGTGGCGTGCCCGCGTCAGCGTTCCCTTTAACGCCCGAACCACTGTCGACGCCTTTTTGCAATGGAGCAGCCTGACCAAAGAATTTGACACCCAGCTGCGCTTCCGCCTGATTTACGGCCGAGACAGCAATCTGTTTCTGGTTTACACCAGCCAAAGACAAGACCTGGCCGGGGGCCTTACCGCATCTGACTGGGCCATTCAGTTGAAGACAACCTATCGGCTCTACTGGTAATGAAAACGTTCTGGCAGAAAATTGGAGAATTGACGATGCTTCACTTGCCCTTTTTGAAAACAACCTCCCTTTCCAGAGCTTCCTGTCTCATTGTGGCCGTTTGTTTTTGCCTTTCAGGAGCCTCGCTTCACGGCTTGGGTCCGGTACAATCCGGCAGCTCCACCTCCCCAGACGCAGCCCTCAGTGGGATTGTCACCTCTCAGGCTGAAGGTGAGATGGAGGGAGTCCTGGTTACCGCCAAAGGAGTGGGAGGTTCGGTAGCCGTCACCGTAGTCACCGATAGGCGGGGCAGCTATGCCTTCCCCCAAGACAGGCTTCAACCCGGCCCCTATCGCATCAGCATCCGAGCTGTGGGCTACGACCTGGAGGACCCCGGCACCATTGAGGTCCGAACTGACAGCACTGAAAACGTGAACCTGAGGCTCCGTGCCACTCTCGATCTTGCCTCCCAACTTTCCAATGTGGAGTGGCTCTTGAGTGTTCCGGGCACCGAACAGCAGCGCAACGCGCTGGGGAGCTGTGTCGGTTGCCATGCGATTGCCTTCGCCGTGAAGTCCACCCACGACACCACTGCCTGGAGATCGGTCCTGCATCGAATGCGCAACTACTCGTCCCCCAGCTTTTGGCTCAACCCCATCAAGTGGCCCTGGGAAGTGCCACCCAGAGCCGGGGATGCGGACCTGGCCGAGTACTTGAGTTCCATCAACCTCAGCTCCGGTCCGGACCGG
>JAZFTY010000161.1:0-5235 GCA_036446935.1 Acidobacteriota bacterium
ATTCTTTCTGACGATCAAACTGGGATTGATGGGAACAGGACCCAAATCCGAGAAAACGCCCATGATCAAATATCGTCCCGCCGTCTTGCACATATCGAGTCCTTCCGAGACAGCATCTGGAAATCCCGTGGCCTCGATGACCAGGTCCGCTTCACCACCCAGCAGTTCTCGAACTTTACTGACCCTGGCCTCCGGCTCGGGCAGCGACGAGAGATCGATGGTTTCGTCGGCTCCTAGTTTGCGAGCCATCTCCAATCGGGAACTGGGGGCCCCAATGACCACAATCGGAGAGGCTCCGCCCAACTTGGCCATGACCAGTGAGGAAAGCCCCACAGGGCCAGACCCCTGGATCACCACGCTCTGGCCCGGCTGCACTCCCTGGATGACTTCAAACCCTTTCACCGCGGTAGGGAATCCACAGCCAAAGGCGATTGCCGCATCGGTGGGAACAGAGTCGGGAATCCTGAAAAAGTAAGATCTGGCGGTGAGAAAAACATACTCGGCGTAGCCGCCCGTTAGATAGGGATAGTCGGCACAGGAATAGCTCCATCCATAGGATCGCCGGTTGGTACACCCGGTTGTATCCTTCAGGGCCACGCACGAATAGCACTGTAAACAGGGATGCCCGGCAACCCAGAAGATGCGATCCCCTTCCTTGACCGGCTCTCCAACACTATCGTTCTTCCGATCTGGCGCGATCTTCTCGATCATACCCACACTCTCATGCCCCAGGATTACGGGAACCGGCATCTGAACCTGTCCTCTGTAGCAGTGGGCATCCGTCCCGCAGACTCCAGAGACCAGTGTTTTCACCAGTATGCAGCCTTCTTCAAGCTCGGGAATGTCAAATTCCTTGACCTCTAAAGGCACATTGGGTTTCTCGAACACAACGACTTTGGCTTTATCCATGACAGGGGTACTCCAAGAAATGGCCACAATTTACTGAGAAATGAATAGTTTTCTTCACTCTGGTTATGGCTTTTCGGTCTTATTGACCCGTACCAGATACTCTTTCCCACAAAGATTGTCAAGAAAGGGCGCTGACCTTTCGCCCCTTCATCCGGGCAACCAGGAAAACACACAGCACAGCACCGCAGACCTCCACAATCCAGGCTCCCGCAAAGGCCTCAGCAGGGACCATCAAAGCCAGGCCGCCTGCGGTCAGAGCGGTTCGTGTGACCGGGGTAAGGGGGTGAGCCAAATAGCCTGCAATCCCCGCCGAAGCCATCCAAATACCCCCAAGGGCTGTCACCGCGGCCAGGCTCACCTGCAAAAGGGTGCCATACAGCAAGAGACTGGGTCCAAAAACAAACAGAAACGGGACCACCAAGCCAGGCCAGCCGAAACGCAGGGCAGCCAGGCTGGTGCGCATGGGATCTGCACCGGCCAGATTGGCGGCCGTGAAGGCAGCCAGAGCAACGGGAGGAGTGATCATCGACATCAGGCCGAAGTAGAGAACGAACATGTGTGCCGCCATCGGCTCAACGCCCAGCTGAATCAAAGGTGGGGCAGCCAGAGTGGCAAGCAGGAAGTAGATAGCTGTTGTGGGCATGCCCATGCCCAGGATGATGCAAACCCCAGCTGTTAAAAACAACAACAGCAAAAGGCTGTTTTCCCCTAACTGAACCAGGACGAAGGTGAGGCCAAAGCTCAGGCCGGTCACTTCCACAATGCCAATAATGATGCCGGCCACGGCGCCGATAACGACAATCTGTACGGAAGATTGCCCGGTCACCTTCACGGCTTCCAGTACGTCGCCAGGGCGCAGCCGTGTTCCCCTATAGCTCAAAAACAGGCCCAGGAAGATGATGCACAGTGCAGCGTAAAGACCCGCCGTTGCAGGGGTGAGATTCCAGCCGAACAAAGCAATAATCAAAACGGCGAAGGGTATGGGAAAATACCACCCTCCTTTCAAGACCTTGCCCAATCGCGGAATTTCGGCTTCCTCCAGATGGCCGATCCCCTGCCGAGCAGCCTCGAGGTCAGCGGCAATGAAGACGGCAAAGTAGTAAAGAATCGCCGGCAGGATGGCAGCCAAAACCACCTCGCCGTAGGACACTCCGAGAAGCTCGGCCATCAGGAAAGCTGCTGCACCCATGATGGGAGGCATGATCTGCCCCCCGGTGGATGCCACCGCCTCGATGGCAGCACTGACATGGCGTTTGTATCCGCTTTGGCGCATCAGAGGTATGGTGATCACCCCGGTTGAAGCAACGTTGGCCACCGCGCTGCCCGAGATCGATCCAAATAGAGCCGAGGCACACACCCCGATCTTGGCCGCTCCACCTCGTGAGCGACCCATCAAAGCTGAAGCCAAATCACTGAAAAAGGCGGATCCTCCTGATCTCAGCAGCAGTTGTCCCAGAAAAATGAAGATCAAGACAATCGTCGAGATAATGCGCAAGGGCAGGCCCAGCATGGCGGTGTTATCGATGCCCAAATACGAGAACATCTCCAACACTTCAAGGGATCGTCCAGCCAACCGGCCTGGGACCAGGTGGCCAAACAGGGCATAGGCGAAAAACATCAGCAGCACGCCCAAAAGACTCCAGCCTGAGGTGCGGCGAAGTGCTTCCACCACCAGCAGGATCAGGATCACCCCTAAAACCGTGGTCTCGACTGGTCGAAAGAAGAACTCCTCGGCCAGAATCGGATAGCGGATCGCCGTATAACCTCCGGCACCGAGGGCTAATGCCGCTGCCAGCCAGTCGTACCAGGGAATTACCCCTTTGTGCCGCCGGACCGAAACCCCCAAAAAGACCAGGGCCAGGCTCAGAGCGAGGATCGCTGCAAGGGCCTGCTCACTATAGAGCACGAACCCGAGGAAATAGGGCAACTCGCCCGCCAACCCCAGGACAATCAAGGCAATCAGTCCACTCAAATAAGGGATCAGCCGCCGCGCCAGCAAGGAGTCGGGTGCCGTGGGAATGAGATCAGGTTCATTCCCGGTTGGTTTCACCTCTCCGTTGGCCAAATGCCCTTTTCCTTGTAGAACTTGATGGCGGCGGGATGGTACTCAATTCCCACATCCTTGGACATCCCCTCAGCCGTGAACTCTTCCCACAGCGCACCCGAGACCCTCAAATCATCGGGGTTTTCATACATGGCCTGGACCACCTGGTAGACCAGGTCGTCGGGGACGTCTTTGCCGGCGAAAAGGGTGTAATCGTAGTTCAGCAGGTTGGAAGGAGTCAGAATCCCGGTCAGTCTCGGGGCAGGCTGTATCATCTCTAAACTGGCCCGAGGCACATGCTCGTTGAGGGCAGCCACACTCTGAGGGGAATCATCGAAAGAGAGATAGCGCACACCGCCCAAAGCGGCGTCTGTCTGCTTGGCTATAGCGGAACCCGCCGTCACGATGGCGGTCAGGACCTTACCCTGCATAAAAAGCTCCCACATCTGATTCACACCCGAAACGGGAACCTGCTGGACGTCATCATAGCTCAGTCCTCCGGTGGCCAGAAAACCATCGAAAACCACCTTGAAAAGGGGAGCGGCCCTGAAGCCCGAGGGCACGGCTTTCCCTTTGAGATCGGCGACACTGAGGATATCGGAATCCTGAGCCACCAAAAGACCGACTCGAAAGGGCATGAGCGTGGCCACCATTCTCAAATGGGGATTGGGATGGCCTTCAAAGAGTGCCTTGCCTTTTACGGCGAAGGTCAACTGGGCAATGTTGGCCACCCCGAATTCAAGTTGTCCTGCATTCACAGAAGGGACGTATTGAATGGTACCCGCCATGGGCTGGGTCCTCAGTTGCAGATCACCTCTGGCGGAGACCACCTTGGCGATTGCTGTGGAGACCTGACCTGTGGAACTCCCTTTGGTGGTACCGATGCCGACCATGTGGACCGGTTCCGTACAGGAGACCCAACAGACGGCGGCAATGACAAGAGCCCATTTAGACATAGTTCGCTTCGCTCGCGTTCCAGGTTCCAGGAATCTTCTTTTAATCCTACCCTGTCTCCTATCTCCTGTCTTCTTCTTATGTTGCCAGAGTTCGCTTCTCGCGTCCCAGGTTCCAGGTCTTACAATCTGGTCTGTTGTCTGTTGTCTGTTGTCTGTTGTCTGTTGTCAGCGGCCTGCGGTCTTTTTTCTTCCCACTTCTTCCTCTATGATAAAGGGGCC
This sequence comes from Acidobacteriota bacterium, assembly GCA_036446935.1. Classification (GTDB taxonomy): domain Bacteria; phylum Acidobacteriota; class UBA6911; order RPQK01; family JADFOI01; genus JADFOI01. Next base: position 4,129 of record JAZFTY010000161.1, read on the forward strand.
ATGAACAAGCTATATTTTCAAGAGTTGGAAAGCCCGCTCGGTACCTTGGTGGTGGTGGGAAACTCAGAGGGGATCTGCCGGATCTGCTTTTCCGTCCAGTCTTTCAGGGACTCTTTTCCCTGGTTCCAGCGCCACTTCTCCTGCCTGCCTGAAGAAGGTTGGCAGCCGCCCCTTCGTGAGGCCATCGAGCAACTCACCGAATACTTCGAAGGGAAAAGACGTGATTTTGACCTCCCCCTGGATCTCCGGGGAACGCCTTTTCGAGTGGGGATGTGGAGGCAGTTGCTCGAGATTCCTTACGGTTCGACGGTGAGCTACGGGGAAGTTGCCCGCCGAATGGGGAATCCCCGTGCCAGCCGGGCCGTGGGGTCTGCTGCGGGAAGCAACCCGGTGCCGATTGTCGTCCCCTGCCATCGCGTTATTGGTCAAGACGGGTCACTGGTGGGCTTTGGGGGTGGCTTGGCTATCAAAGAGAAATTACTGGGCTCCGAAAGCGGGCAGGCAGCCCTCTAGAGAGAAACCCTCCAGCCGGGTTTATGCAAAATCCCGGCTAAACGCTCCAAAGGAGAGAAATTATGGCAGCCGAGGTCCAGGCAAAACTCAAGGGTGGGGAATTCCTGATCACCGCAAGTGATCCTCAGGATGTGTTCACCCCCGAGGATTTCACCGAGGAGCATCAGATGATTGCCCAGACGGCCCAGCAATTTATGGAGCAGGAAGTCCTGCCCCAATGCGAGCAGCTCGAACATCAGGATCTGGACCTGACCGTTGAGTTGTTGCGCAAAGCCGCTTCCGAGCTGGATCTTCTGGCCATCGATGTGCCGGAAAAATATGAAGGGTTGGGACTGGATAAGCCCAGCTCCACCATTGTGGCTGAGAAATTGTCCCGGGTGGGATCCTTTGCCATTTCCTACGGGGCTCACTGTGGCATCGGCACCCTTCCCATCGTCTATTTCGGAACCGAAGAGCAGAAACAACAATATCTTCCCAAGCTGGCCAAGGGGGAGCTGCTTGCCGCCTACGCCCTGACCGAAGCCACCTCAGGATCGGATGCCCTGGCCGCCAAGAGCACGGCTGTTCTCAGTGAGGATAAAAAGAGCTGGATTC
>JAZFTY010000162.1:0-3057 GCA_036446935.1 Acidobacteriota bacterium
AATAGCGATGGGATCGCCGGTATAGGTTTCTGAGATCTTAAGACGAATATCGAGGACTTGACCGGGATCGATTCTGGTTTTACCGATCACCAATTTTTCTTTGGATTTCATAGCTCCCTACAACCCGTCCATATTGCCTTCGTCCCCTGACGTCACGTCCGGAGTGTGGGATGCACCTGAGGTGCCGAATCCGGTCCGATAACCCCCAACCCGCGAAGATTATGACATTCCCACCGAGCAGAACCTCCTCGGACACAAGGATGTGCGAACGACGATGATAGACATGCATGTCCTGAATCGCGCCGGTCAAAGGCTGGGACAGCCGAGATAGAACTTGCAATCTGCAGGAGGTATGATCTGGAAAGAAAGCACAGGTAACGGGACTATCTGGAAACCAGATAGTCAATGGTTGGGGAGACAGTGGCGTACCATCATGTCCAAGATCAAGTGTGCCGGTTGCGGTTGTTCGATGAGGCCGTTGGCGGGTTCGGGCCCCGGGTTTCTCTCACTCGATCGGAGCGAGTTCACCGCCAACGTCGAGCTCGCAGACCGCTGCACTACGCGGCGGCTGAGTTCTTTCGCTAGACGGCGCGACCGAAGGAGAACAATATGTCAGAAATTTCGGTTCCGGCTCACCTCCCGGATTGGATTCGCGACCACATTCGTCGCTACCTCGAGAGCGATGGAGCCGATGGGCACATGTGGGACCTCGGTGGTCCCGGACTCGTCCCGACGCTTCTCTTGACGACGACAGGGCGGAAATCAGGCAAACCCCAGCTCCTGCCCCTCATCTATGGGAAAACCGAAAACGGCTATGCGATCGTCGCCTCCAAAGGCGGAGCTCCATCCCATCCGGCTTGGTACCTCAACCTGACCGCTCACCCCGAGGTGGAGGTCCAGGTTGAAGCGGACCGATTTCGGGCAAGGGCTCGCACAGCTACCGAAGCGGAGCGATCGACACTCTGGGACCAGATGGTTGGAATCTTCTCTCCCTACGCGGACTATCAGAAGCGGACCGAACGCGAGATTCCGGTAGTCATTCCGGAACCGCTAGGGGATTGAGCTGTTCTCCGCTGCTTCCGTTCGGCTGAGGCCATCGAGCCGTCTACCAAGGCGCTGCACCTGACATCCCCCTGCTTGGTGCTAGCTTCAGGTCCCGGTGCTACAATCAATTTACCAGGTGGCTGGCAGGTGAGCGACCAACCGGTTAGGCCTATGCGAGACGCCGTTAAACGAGAGAATGAATGATGCCGACGACCCCATGGAAAGCGTATCGTTCCGTCAAACCGGATGAAGAGTTTCTTGCCCTTCTGAGCTACCTTCCGCTTGCGCGATTCCGAAAGCTGCCTCAGTTTTTTCGCCACTCCCGCGACATTCAAACCCAGTTGGATCACGCCGTAGGATTGATTGGATATTCTCTTCGGTCCCAGTTGTTTCGCCGCCATTTCTGGACGCTCTCGGTCTGGGAAGATGAGAAGGCACTCATGGGCTTTGTCAAGACAACGCCTCACGTACAGGTCATGGAGAATCTCCAAGGGCACATGGGGGCAGCGATGGTCGTGAGATGGACTCTGAAGGGCGCCACTGTGCCGCCTGATTGGAAAGGTGCCCTGTTGAGATATCGGAAAGAGACGAACTCCGAATAAGGGCCTGAAGCTGTCAGTCCTGGTGGTACCGGCCGTAAGAGGAACGCACGTCCTGCGCCACTTCGGCCCACAGCCTATCGCCCGGTCCGTAAGAGGCGTCGTCACGTACAGGTAACGTCATGGAGATCGATGCCTATCTCGAGCGCATTGGATACAGAGGGTCGCGCCAGCCTACAGCGGAGACTCTGAGGCAGCTCCACCGTGCCCATCTGCTTGCCGTACCCTTTGAGAATCTCGATATCCCTCTGGGCCACCCGATTGTCCTCTCCCTTCCTTCGTTTTACGACAAGATCGTTGGGCGCCGGCGAGGGGGTTTCTGCTACGAGCTGAATGGACTGTTTGGTTGGCTTCTTGAGCAGCTTGGCTTTGCAGTGGTGATGTTGTCAGCGCGAGTGTTCGAGGGCTCTCAGCCGGGGCCTGAGTTCGACCATCTGGTTCTGCTCATTGAGATGGATGAGCGTCTGATCGCGGACGTAGGATTTGGCGATTCGTTTCTGGAACCTCTCCGGCTCGATGGCGAAAAAGAGGATGTGCAGCAGGGCAGCTCCTACCGTTTGACGGGGTCGGATTCCGGGAGGGTACTCCAGCGGCGGCGAGAGTCTGAGTATGAGTCACGCTATGTCTTTTCACTGACTCCCCGCCGGCTTGCTGAATTCAGCGTCATGTGTCAGCGTCAACAGACCTCTTCGGAGTCTATATTCGCACGGAAGACGATATGCTCACTGGCGACACCGGAAGGGCGTATCACGCTGTCCAATAGCCGATTGATCATGACGGCCGGAGAACGGCGTGAGGAAAGGGAGGTAGCGGATGAAGAGGAGTACCGAGCACTGCTCGAGGCTCACTTCGGGATAGACCTTGGAGAAGCGGCGCGGGTGGACAGGCTCATGGTTCCGGGGACGCCGTCTCACTAGCGGCTTCAGCGGCCGACGCTTGGCGCCACCGCTGAAGCGCACTCCGTCATACCGGCCTTGCGGTTGAGATGGGTTCTTGAAAAATGACCTTGTTGCTGAGAAGAAAAGGTGGATGGTTCTCCAAAGATTATGAGCTAATGGACCAGAACTCAGTCGTTTGCTTCATGCAGTTCAAAAACTGGCGAGACTCCACCCTGCTCATCGAGGACAAGCGCTTCTTGGTTCGGGGAGATGCTCGGGGGAGTTGGATCTTGGAGGAGAACGGAATCTCTATCGCTCGTTCTCAAAGACAAGGCACTGGTCCTCGATTAACCTTGGGTGTGAGTTTCGATTCCCGTTCTTGGCTACTCAAACCTCGTCGAAAGGGCCTGATGTTACATCACGACATCTGGGAGGATGATTGTGTAATCGGTCAAATTGCGAATAAGATTGGATGGTGGAGTTCCAGTCTAGGTGTGACATTTCAGGAGACGACTCGCATAGAAATTGTTAGCTTC
>JAZFTY010000163.1:0-8866 GCA_036446935.1 Acidobacteriota bacterium
GCGTTTGAGCCAGACTGAAGGTTAGCCCCACCTCGGAAGGCCGAACGTCATGACGGGGAATCGGTTACGGTGCGCCTATGACGGTATCCAAGCCCAATAATGTGCTCAATTTCAAGCTGAGTTACAGGAGCAGCGATCGTCGAAAGATCGCCGAATACCTGCAGTGTGATCCGAAGACACTGGAGAAGGCACTCTTGCGTCAAAAGGAGCTGGTCGAGACAGGCGTTGAGATGCACCTGGGCGAAATACTGCTGGAGATGGATGCCATTAGCCGAGAGGACTTGATTGGGGCGCTCCACGATCAAAGACTGGACCGGCTACTGACCAGTCCAGTCTTTACCGGACTGGACGAAAAGGAGTTAAGGAGCATTACTCGTTTCGTGGGAGAGAGAAGCGTGGCCGCCGGCGAAGAGTTTATCCGCCAGGGTGAGATGGGGGATTGCCTTTACGTGATCGTTTACGGCCAGGCTGCCGTTTTTTGGAAAGACGGCTCCGACGAAGAGATTCGTTTGGCCACGCTGGGTTCGGGGGAATCGATTGGAGAGATGGGATATTTCTCGGACGGTCGACGTTCCGCCTCAGTCCGTGCCTTGACCAACGTACAGCTTCTGCAGATCTATTATGACGATCTGACCCGCAGCATGGATCGGGCCCCAACTCTGGCCAGAAATTTCCTGGACATCATCATCAAGAGAATTCGACGGACCAATTTTCGTTTCCAGGAAGTCGTGCACGAGACTCGAGCCACCAAGACGTTCCTCCAGAACTTGCAACAGATGGTGGATATGTCCGAGATCCTGGCTCATCGAATGGATGTCGAGGCCTTAATTGAGCGGGTGGTTTATATGGCCAGCAAGGTGCTGTATGCCGAGCGCGCCAACCTCTTTTTGCTGGAAAATCCTACTGAGGGCCTCTGGTCCAAGGTGACTCAGAACGAGGAGAGCCGCCAGATCCGGATACCCCCGGGCCAGGGACTGGCCGGGTGGGTGGCCCAGCATGATCAGCTCGTCAATGTGCCGAATGTCTCCCAGGATGACCGTTTCAATGATGAAATCGACCGCTGCAGCGACTGCAACATCAAGTCCATGATGTGTGGCCCGGTCAAGAATCTGCGCGGGGAGATCGTGGGGGTGATTCAGATCATCAACAAGAAGGAAGGGGTGTTTGATGAGATGGACGAAAAGCTCTTTCGGGCTTTCGCCTATCAAACCGCCATTTCCGTCGAGAATTTTCGACTCTATCAGAAGATTGTCGCCAGTCATGAGAAGATGGCCATCCTGCTGGACGTGACCACCTCGCTGACCCGGACCCTGGATCTGGATGTCCTGATTGACAAGATCGTCAGTAAAATCTCGGAGATTCTCGATGCTGAGCGCAGCTCTATTTTTCTGGTGGATTCAACCACGGGAGAGTTGTGGTCCAAGAGGGCTGAGGGCATGAAGGGAACCGTCATTCGCTTTCCCGTTTCGGGAGGTCTGGCCGGCTATGTTGCCCGCACCGGTGAGGTAATCAACATCAAGGATGCCTATGAGGATCCCCGTTTTAATCCTGCCTTCGATAAAGAGACAGGCTTTCGCACCAAAACGGTCCTGGCGGCCCCTATCCTCAACCCCCAGGGGGAGATCATCGGCGTGACCCAGGCCATGAACAAAAACGGGGCCGTATTCGATCGGGAAGATGAAGACTTGTTGAAGCTTCTCAGCTCGGAGATCGCCGTAGCCCTTCAGAATGCCCAGTTGTACGAAGATACGAGGGAGATGAGAAACTACCTGGAAAGTGTCGGCCAGAGCATCTCCAATAGCATCATCACCCTGGATCATGACTACCGGATTGTGACCGCCAACCGCGCTGCCCTGGAACTGCTCGGTTCAAAGCTCAACAGCATTGTCGGGGAAGACATTCGCAGCCTCCTGGGCAACCAACGTGCGCTTCGCCACATCGATCGTGTCTACGCCACCGGCAATGCAGTTTCTGACTACGACGTGGAGCTGCAACTCGAAGAGACGAATCCTTCCGTCAATCTGAATATCCTTCCCCTGGAGCATCACCAAGAAGGGTCTCATGGCGGCCTGGTGATTGTGTTGGAAGACATTAGCGAAGAGAAAAGAGTGAGACGGGCCCTGGTGCGCTATATGGCCAAGGATATCGTGGACAAGGTTCTCGAGGATCCGGATCGGCAGGCTCTGGGTGGTGTGCGCAACAAGGCGACCATCTTATTTAGCGATATCCGGGGTTTTACCGCACTTGCCGACTCCCTGACTGCCGAAAAGGCGGTCGAGTTCCTCAATAGCTATTTTAGCCGGATGGTGGATGTCATCCTGGCAGAGCGAGGGATCCTGGATAAATACATCGGGGATGCGTTGATGGCGGTCTTTGGTGTCCCCTATGTCCAGAAAGACGATACGCTGCGAGCGGTGCGAGCAGGGTTGGCCATGAAGAGCGAGCTGGCCATAATGAACGAGGGCAGGAAGGAAAATGGCCTGGATCCCATTAATATCGGTGTGGGCATCAGCACGGGTGATGTCATCTCGGGAAATATAGGATCGGTAAAAAGAATGGACTTTACCGTGGTGGGAAGGGGTGTCAACGTTTCCTCACGCCTGGAGAGGCTCACCAAATCCTATGGAAGTGTGATTTTGATCAGCAGCAGCACCTACAATGAAGTGGGCGAGCATTTTGTCACCCGGCCCATCGATCGAGTGCTCATTCGAGGCACCAAGCGTCCCTCACAGCTGATTGAGGTGCTGGGAGACGCCAACTACCAGCTTTCTAAAGCGGAGAAGCATTTCTGCCAGGGCATGGAGGCCTATGAGCGGAAGGACTTTACCACGGCTTGTAAGTGGTTTCGCCGGGGTGCCCAGACCGATCGTCCCTCTCAAGTCCTTCTGGCCCGCTGTTCGACCTTTCTGGAAGATCCTCCTCTTCCGGATTGGGATGGAGTCTGGCAATGGGAGGAAAGAGGGGTGTGCGTTCCTTCGGGAGGCAATTCCAACGGCAAGAAGGTATAATTCTCATCCGTCCCTGAACTGACTTGCAAGAAAGTTAGCTACGGGAATGGCTGAGAATTATGGAGAAGATCTGGCACAAGTCCTATGACGAACAGGTTTCCCGGTCCATCCCCTATCCGGACAAGACGGTCTATCAACTGTTCCAGGACTCGGTCGACAAGAATCCCCTGGGTATAGCCACCCTCTTTTTCGGGTCCAAGATACGCTACCGGGAACTGGGCAACCGTGTGGACCGCTTCGCCGGCGCGCTGGCCTCCATGGGAATTGGAAAAGGAGACCGGGTGGCTCTGGTGCTTCCCAACATTCCCGCCTATCCGATCGCTCATCTTGCGGTTCTCAAGCTGGGTGGAATCCTGGTACCCACCAACCCGCTGTACGTGGAGAGGGAACTTCAGTATCAGTTGTGCGACTCGGGTGCTGAAACGGTGGTGATCCTGGATCAGCTCTATCCGCGACTGGCCGCCGTCAGGGACAAGACCCCTGTCAGGAGAGTCATCCTGGCCAGAATCCAGGACTTCCTGCCCCGAATTCTGGCCTTTTTGTACGGTTTGAAGCACAAGTCAGAGTTCGATCCCGCCCGGGAAGAAGGGGTCCATGAGTATCGTCATCTCATGGGAAAGTCCTTTCCGACCTCCGCTGCGGCAGAAATCAGTCCCCAGGATACGGCCATCTTTCTTTATACAGGGGGTACGACCGGGGTCTCCAAGGGTGCTGTTTTAACCCATCGCAATTTGGTTGTGAATGCCTGTCAGACTCGTGAGTGGCTCTGGGACATGGAGGACCGAAAGGAAGTACTGCTGTGTGTTCTCCCCTTCTTCCACAGCTATGGAATGACCACCGGGATGCATTTGGCCATCGTCTCTCAATCGACGATGTTGCTGCTCCCACGCTTTGAGCTGGCCGATGTCATGAAGCAGATCAAAAAGCACAAGCCCACCATTTTCTGCGCGGTACCGGCTCTGTACAACACCATCAGTCGTTTCCCCGGGATCTCCGGCTCGGATGTGGCTTCCATTCGGCTCTGCATCAGCGGGGGAGCTGGCCTGCCGGCCGAAGTCCAGAAAAAATTTGAAGCCCTCACGGGGGGCAAGCTGGTGGAGGGCTATGGCCTCTCGGAAACTTCTCCGGTGGCCCTGGTCAACCCGACTCACGGGCATCGCAAGAGCGGGTCCATCGGAGTTCCCGTGTCCGATACGGAAGCGGCGGTGGTGGATCCGGAAAGTAAGGAGCCTCTTGAGCCCGGCCAGGTCGGGGAGCTGGCCCTTAAAGGCCCCCAGGTGATGAAGGGGTACTGGGAAAAGCCTGAGGAAACCCGGCAGGTGTTGGACCAGGGGTGGCTCTACACGGGGGATATGGCGGTGATGGATGAAGAGGGGTTTTTCAGCATCGTGGATCGAAAGAAAGACGTGATCATCAGTGCGGGAATGAACATCTATCCCCGTGAACTTGAAGAGGTGCTGCATCAACATCCCAGTATCGTCGAAGCGGCGGTGGTGGGCATTTCCAGCGCTGTTCGAGGAGAAGTCCCCAAGGCTTACATTGTGGTTGAAGAGGGCAAGGAGCTAAGCAAACAGGAAGTGGTTCAGTTCTGCCAGGACAAACTTTCCAAGTATAAGATTCCCAAGAGGATCGAGTTTGTTGAGGAACTTCCCAAGAGTGCCCTGGGCAAGGTGCTCAAGCGGGTGTTGAGGGAGGGAAGCAATTCGTGAGTTCGTGCTGTGGTACGGTCGTGCTGTGGTCACTTCGTGACCGGGTGCGGTTGTGCTGTTGTGCGGTCGTGCAGTTGTGCCGTTGTGCGGTCGTGTGACCGCAATTTCTCTTCTGTGACTTTGGACTTGGTGAGTTGCTCGTCTCGTCATGGATCGAATATAACCATTGAGCAACTGAACTAGGCTGATAGGTTCTCTGTCCAACTCCTCGCAAATATTACCAGCTAGGAATTCTTCATCGTAAGCAGTTGTCAGATGGTCACGAAGTGACCACAGCACGACTGCACCACAGCACCGGGTCACGAAGTGACCTCAGCACGAACGCACGAAAGCACGAGTTCAATCGGGCCGAATGGTCCCGGCCAGGACTTGGGCCAGGTGTTTTGCCGGTCGGCCGGTAAAATGTCGAATCTGAGCGCGACAGCTAAAGCCGGTAGCCACGATTTCCGTTTCGGCGGAGGCTGCTCGCACGGCAGGGAAGAGGCGGTCTTCACCAATCTTCTGGGAAATTTCGTAATGCTTCTTTTCGTATCCAAACGATCCGGCCATCCCGCAGCAGCCCGAGTCCACTTCCCTGAGATCGGTCTCCTTCAGAGCTTGCAGGGCCTGCAGTGAACTCTTGGTGTCGAAAAGGGCTTTTTGGTGGCAATGCTCGTGAAGGAGGACATTTGCCGGTCCTTTTCCTATTTTCTCCACTAGGTGAGGCAAAACATTTTCCTGGGTCAGAAATTCCTCCAGGCTGAAGACGTGCTCGAGCACGGCGGTGCAGCCGGCTTCGTCGTCTAACAAATCCAGGTAGTCATCCCGAAGGGTCGACAAACAGCTGGGTTCCAAAAAAACAATGGGGATCTGTTGACGGCTATATTCTTGCAAGACTTTCAGCAATGCCAGACCGTGCTCCCGAACCTGTGTCAGCTGTCCCGTGGAAATGAGGGGCCGGCCGCAGCAGCCGCCATCGACTGGAATCACCCGATAATTCAGATGTCTCAGCAGCCGGGTGGCGGCTATTCCAATCTCCGGTTCGTAGAAATTGACGAAGGTGTCCAGAAACAGGGCCACCGGTTGAGCGGTTGACTCGCCTCCTTCCGGGTTCTCTTGGAACCACCGGGTGAGCGTTTGACCCGCCAGGGCAGGCAGGCTTCGTCTTCGGTCAATCCCCGTCACTTTCTCCAGAATCCAACCCGAAAGGAAATTTCCGACCAGGAAGTTGGTCAGGATGGGAAAGCGGCTGGTCCATTCAGCGGTTTTCCGGATTTGGCCAAAGAGTTTCTTGGCCAGGGGAAGCCGGTGCACTTTGAAGTATTGAGCCAGGAATTCGCTCTTCAGGCGGGCCATGTCCACACCTGAAGGGCACTCGGACTTACAGGCTTTGCATTCCAGACACAGGTCCAGGACCTCGTAAAGCCGGGTGCTGCCCAGTCCATCGGGGCCAAGCTCTCCCGAAATGGCCATGCGCAACGCGTTGGCGCGGCCTCGTGTGGAGTGCTCTTCATCTCGCGTAGCCATGTAGGAAGGACACATGGTCCCGGAGTTGGTTTTCCGACAGTGACCGACGCCGCTACACAACTCAATAGCCCGGTCGAAGCCCTGTTCCTGTTTGAACTGAAAATGAGTGGCGGGGACCGAAGTGCGGTAGGAGGGATCAATGCGCAGATTTTCACCGATGTCCTGGGCATCGACAATCTTTCCAGGATTCATCAGGCCTGCGGGGTCAAAGGTTTTCTTGACCTCTTGAAAGGCTCGGTAGAGTTGGTCGCCAAAAAATTCGCGATTCTTGTAACTGCGCACCAGCCCGTCTCCGTGCTCGCCACTCCAGGAACCGCCGTACTCGCGGACCAGGTCAAAACTTTCCTGGGAAATGGCCCGCATGATGTCCAGGTCTTCCTGCTGTTTGAGATTCAGGATGGGGCGCAGGTGAATCACCCCCGCACTGGCATGGGCATAGAGGGCCAGGGGCCGGTCATGCTTTCGACAAAACTCGAGAATCCGAGCCACATACTCACTGAGATGTTCCACCGGCACGCAGGCATCTTCGATGAAAGGAAGAGGCTTTGCGTCCCCCTTCATTCCCAGCAAAACTCCCAGCGCATGTTTTCGAACACTCCATACCGTTTCTTTCGTCTCTTTGGTGGCGGCGTCGTAATAGGAATAGAGACCTTCTTGATGTTCCAGGCTGGCCTTCATTGCTGCCCAGCTGGACTGAACCTCGTCCTGGGATTCCCCGCTAAACTCCACCATGAGGATGGCCTGCGGTGTGCCCTGGATAAACTGGGCACAAAGCGGGGCCACGGTTGGGTTGGAGCGAGCCAGTTCCAGGCCGTAGTGATCCAGGATCTCCACGGCGGAAGGCTTGTGGCCTAAGATCACCGGGACCGCATCGATGGCCTTAAGCAGATCGTCGAAATGAATCACCGACACCATGGTGTAGGCGGGCAGAGGCTCCAGTTTGATCTTGGCCTCCGTTACAAAGGCCAAGGTTCCTTCCGAGCCCACAATCAGTTTAGCCAGATTGAAGTCGTCTTCCTGCAGCAAGGCATCGAGATTGTAGCCTCCCACACGGCGCATGACCTTAGGGAAACGGCTGGTAATCTCTTCAGCGTTCTCTTCTAGAATCTTGCCAATCTTCCTGTAAATCTCCCCTTCTCGATCTTCCTGCTCACACTTTTGCTGCAACTCCTGAGCGTTCAAGCGACGCAGCAGCAGCCGTTCCCCGGTGGAGAGAATGACGGAAAGTTCCAGAACGTTGTCGATGGTCTTTCCGTAGCGGATAGAGCGGACACCTGATGAGTTGTTGCCGATCATTCCTCCAATATTGGCTCGGCTGCTGGTCGCCGGGTCCGGGGCGAAGTGCAAATTATGGGATTTGAGAACTGCATTCAGGTTGTCCAGGACAATCCCGGGTTGCACCCGAGCCCAGTGCTCGGCCGGATTGATTTCCTCGATCTGGGTCAGATCTTTGGAGCAGTCCACCACCAGGCCGGCCAGTACCGTTTGTCCTGCCAGGCTGGTGCCTCCTCCTCGGGGGAGGACGGGTACCCCGTAGCTGGCCGCGATTCGGATGGTTTCCAGGATCCCTTGGTGTGAGCGGGGAAGGATGATTCCCAGGGGCTTGATCTGATAAAGGCTGGCGTCTGTGCTGTAAATAAGCCGAGACATCTCATCAAACAGCACCTCTCCCTCGACCCGCATGCGCAGCTCCTCTGCCAGGCGGAGCCGTCGCGTCTCGTTTATCATGTGCCTATGCTAACGTAGTACTCCCTTTTATAGATACGGTAACGTTTGCGGATGGGGCTTGCAAGGCGAGGTCGCGAAGAGAGGAGGAGGTGATGCCGGGGCATCGGCGACGACGAAAGACAAAGAGATCGCCAGCAATACCCATCCGCCCGAAGGGTTGGGGCGGGACGGGCCCATCTCTTTGTTGCTCCTCCTCGCCGATGTCTCGGACATCGACTCGTCGTCGCGCCTCGATCTGGGCTCCGTCGCGCTCCCAACAAACGTTACTGTATTTATGAAAGTGAATACTTAAAGAAAGTCCAATAGCGAGGGCTTGCCCTGCCGTTTGACCGGAGTTGCCGTGCGCTCACTGCTATGACCGTTTTGACAGACCCGATGGCCGTTTTTGCCTTCTGCGCTTTCACCTGCGCACTGGTCTTTTGGGTCTCGAGTCAAAGTTGGGCAGAGCGCTTTTTCAAGGTCTTCCCCTCCATTATTTTGGTCTATTTTGTGCCCACCCTTGCCAGTACCTGGGGGCTGATTCCATCCGATTCACCGACCTACGACTGGATGAGAGACTACTTATTGCCCTTCAGCCTCTTTATCCTGATGATCACGACGGACGTCACCGCCATTTTGCGCATTGGACCCAGAGCGATCGGCATCATGCTGTTCGGAACGGCGGGGGTGGTGGTGGGTGGTCCCCTGGTGCTGCTGCTTTTGGGGCCTTGGTTGCCTCCTGAAGCCTGGAAAGGATTGGCGGCCCTTTCGGGAAGCTGGATTGGAGGAGGGGGAAATTTTGCCGCCATCAAGGAATCGGTGGGTGCGCCGGACAGCATTATCGGTCCCATTATCATCGTGGACACGGTGATCGCTTACACCTGGATGGGGGTGCTGCTTTTTCTGGCCAACTACCAAGCCCGGATTGACCGGTGG
>JAZFTY010000164.1:0-2799 GCA_036446935.1 Acidobacteriota bacterium
CCTCCCCAAGAGCGAGAGACTCCGCAGAAGATCCTGGTTGACGTGGTCTTGAGCATCAACCTGGAACAGGCTGTCCATAGCGATGAGGTGACCTCAACGGTGGACTACGTGGGGATTGTGGAAAAGGTCCAGGACACGCTAAAAGAGCGACATTTTTGCCTTTTAGAGTCGGTGGCCGGCCACTTGTGCCGTTCCATTCTCACCGATACCAAGATTAAATTCGTTCAAGTTAAAGTGCGAAAGTTTCCCGAGGTTTTGCGAGAAAAGGTCCGCTATGTGGAAGTGGAGATGACTCGAAGTCAGCCTTAGACTGAAGGATCGAGTTTTCGGCAAACCTGCCCGCAGGCTAAAGCCTGCGCCTCCGTCAGAGCCGTGGGCTTCAGCCCACGGGCCAGGCAGGAGGAGCTTACTTCTTCTCCCCATACTGGGTGAGGATTCCGGGTAACTCTTTGGACAGTTCAGCACCCTCCAGGACGGTGTCGGCACCTGCCTTGCGAGCCTGTTTACGCGATTCCTCGTCGAGGTGAGAGGCGAAGACGACCACCGTTAACTCAGGTCTCTTCGTCTTGATCTGAGCGATGAGCATAATGGGATTGATTCCCAGAGCCTTCAGATCAATCAACACCATGGAGGCCTTCCGCTCCACACCCGGCAAAAAATGGTAGAGCGAGGAAACGATCTGTACCTCCACGTCCGCCTTATGGGCTGCCTGACTGACTTGGGCCTGAAAGGCAAGGTCGGTGATGTAAGCAAGAATACTCATGGGTCCCTTTGTCGGCGGATTGGGGTTGAGAAAGAGTGAATTTTTTATAGGGTAAAGGACAGACCACAACTGCAAGTCTTTGCGGCGTTGGGGTTAATAAAGGTGAAGCCTTCCTGCATGAGCGCACCCTGCCAATCCAGCGTCACCCCTTTTAAATAGAGATAACTCTTCAAATCGACGAAAACCTTTGCCCCATGTTCCTCAAACATCTTATCGCCTGGCCGCTTCTCAGCCTCAAATTCCATGACGTAATTCAAACCCGAACAGCCGCCCCCTCTGACCCCAAGACGAAGTCCACCATCGGGTGTCTTCTCATGTTCGAGTCCCTTGAGAATTCTCTCTGCTGCTTTTTCAGAAATATGAATAGACATATCAGGCTAGTTTAACCTCAATGATCTCCTACCCCATTATACTACGCAAGCCCCCTCCCAGGTGAGCCGCCGGGGGCGGTACAGCTTACCTGAACTCAATACTTGGCCATCGTGGGATCGACATCGTCTGCCCAGGCCAGGACTCCACCTTTAAGGTTGCGCAATTTTCGAAAGCCTGCCTCTTGCAGCATCTCAATGGCCTTGGCGCTGCGCGCTCCGGATCGGCAATGGGCAACAATGTCACGCGCACTATCCAACTCGTTCAGTCTGTTCAGCAACTGATCCAGTGGGATGAGATGAGATCCTTCAATACGGGAAATCTCATACTCCACCGGATTGCGGACGTCGAGAATGTAGGGATCCAGTCCCTGATCCAGCTCCTGCTTCAGCTCCTTGGCGGTCACTTCGTCGATTCCCGTCGGAGATTCTTCAACTTCAGGACCAATTCCGCAGAACTCCTCATAGTCAATCAGTGCTTTAATGCTGGCGTTTTCTCCGCACACCGGGCACTCTGGGTCCTTCTTCAACTTCAGCTCGCGAAACTTCATTCCCAGTGCATCGAAGAGCAACAGGCGACCCACCAGGGTGTTCCCCTTCTCCAGGATCAATTTAATGACCTCTGTAGCCTGCACCAGGCCAATCAATCCCGGAAGAATCCCTAAAACTCCTCCTTCGGCGCAGGAAGGCACCAAGCCAGGAGGAGGAGGCTCAGGATAAAGGCACCGATAGCAGGGCCCATCGGAAGCGGCAAATATGGAAGCCTGTCCTTCGAAACGGAAGATGCTTCCGTAGACATTAGGCTTTCCGGTGAGCACACAGGCATCATTGACCAGATATCGAGTGGGAAAATTGTCGGTGCCGTCAACAACGATGTCGTACTTCTCAAAGAGCTGCAGGGCATTTTCTGAGGTTAAACGGGTTTCGTGGAGCTCCACGTTCACATTCGGATTCAGGGCTTTTAGCTTGTCCGCTGCCGAATCGAGCTTGGGTCGGCCAACATCCTCGGTGGTGTGAAGAATCTGCCGCTGCAGATTACTAAAGTCCACCACGTCAAAGTCAACGATTCCGATCCGACCCACTCCTGCCGCGGTCAGATATAAGGCCAGGGGGGAACCCAATCCGCCTGCGCCCACACACAGGACACTGGCCTTCTTCAGCTTTTTTTGGCCGGTCATTCCCACTTCCGGCATGATCAGATGCCGGCTGTAGCGCTTTACTTCTTCATGGGTGAGTTCTTCAGACACTGTCATATTCGACCTCCCGTGATCATCTCCATCAGGGATTATAAGATCGGAGTGGCTTCGAATCAAAGGTGAGAGACACTTAGATGAAGTCAACCTCCACCCGGTGAGGGATGAGTCCAGCCTCATGGCCTCGGTCTAACAACAATTGGACCGCCTTTTTACCGTCTTCACCGTAATCCAGAGTTCTTTCGTTCACATACATGCCCACGAACTCATCGGCCTGGCCGGAGTCGAGGCCGCGCCCAAATTGGAGGGCATACTCCAGAGCCTCCTCTCGGTGGGAGAGGCCATACTGGATGCTCTCTTTGATCAACCGGGAGACCTGATGAATCGTATCCTCTCCGAGATCTCGCCGGATCACGTTGCCTCCCAAGGGCAGCGGCAGTCCCGTGGTTTTCAACCACCATTCACCCACATCCAG
>JAZFTY010000165.1:0-2427 GCA_036446935.1 Acidobacteriota bacterium
ATGGCCTACCTTGTGAAACCGAATCAGAATAATTTCACCCTGGACCAGCTGGGCCTGGAGTATCTCCAGCACAAGCTCCAAAAAGGTGAGAGCAACGACTCCGGGCTTTTTGGTGAGCAGTCGGCGGAGATCTTGTGCGAGCAGGCCGACCTCACCTTTCAACTCTACGATGTCTTGCTTCCGCAGCTTGAGGAAAAGAAGCTGGGGGAACTGATGGAAGAAATCGAGGTGCCGCTGATTCAAGTGCTCGCTCGTATGGAGGAGCATGGGGTCAAGGTGGACTGTCACTTGCTCCAGGAGATGTCCCAGGAGGTGGAAGGAGAAATTACTCGACTGACCCAGGAAATTTTTGAGATTGCCGGAGAGGAGTTCAATCTGAACTCGCCCCGCCAACTTTCCGCTGTCTTGTTCGAAAAGCTCAATCTACCGGTGAAGAGGAAAACGCGGAAAGCGGGACATTATGCCACCGGCGTGGAGGTTCTGGAGGAGTTGGCCGAAACCTACGAGATCGCGCGCCTGATTCTCGATTACCGAGAGCTGAGCAAGTTGAAAAATACCTATTTGGATGCTTTGCCCAGATTCGTGAATCCTCGCACGGGGCGTATTCACACTTCCTACGATCAGATGGTGGCAGCCACGGGACGGCTCTCATCCAGCAATCCGAATCTCCAGAATATACCCATCAAGAGCGAGCGGGGAAGAAAGATCCGTCTGGCTTTCATTGCCGAACAGGAATACCAAATTTTATCCGCGGATTATTCTCAAATCGAGCTCCGTGTCATGGCTCACCTTTCGCAGGACCCTGTTCTCGTGGAAGCTTTTCTCAAAGGAGAAGATATCCATGCAAGGACCGCCCAGGAAGTCTTCGGGATGAATGCCATGATGAATCCCCAGGAGTTTCGCCGCCATGCCAAGGTGATCAATTTTGGAATCATGTATGGTCTGAGTGCATTTGGCCTGGCCCAAAGTCTGAAAATCACCCGCAACGAGGCCCAACAGTTTATCGATAACTATTTCAAAAAGTACCAGGGAGTAAAAAACTGGATCGATCAAACCCTGGCCGAGGTTCATGAAACAGGATATGTCAGGACTCTTTTCGGACGAATTCGACCCATCCCGGAGATTCGTAGCAAGAACCATCATTCTAGAACCTTCGCTGAACGAACAGCTATCAACGCTCCCATTCAAGGAACGGCGGCCGACCTGATTAAAAAGGCCATGGTTTCTATCGACGGAGAAATCTACCGGCAGAACCTCAAAAGTAAACTCATCTCTCAAGTCCATGATGAGCTTGTTTTCGAAGTGGAGAACTCGGAAGTCGAGAAGCTCAAGAAGCTGGTTAAAGAGCAGATGGAAGAGGTGGCCGAATTGAAGGTCCCGCTTCAGGTCGATCTTGCGGTGGGCAATTCCTGGTTCGAGGCGAAATAGTGGAATTTCAGGAACGAACACTCGAACTTTTCGTCAAAAAGAGAGAGAATTGAGTGTCGGTGGTTTCCTGAAGTCGAGGACCCTGATATGATTCATCAATACATCGCTGACCTAACGACAGCATGACTGAGATAGCCATTTCACAGACCCAATCGGGAATCGCGGATAATGCCTTGATTTCCGCCTATCTGCAAGGTGACGAGTATGCCTTTGAGGTGCTGGTCACTCGCTATCAAAATAAACTGGTCAACTATTTGAACCGGCTCATTCATGACTATGAAATGGCCGTGGATTTGGCCCAAGAAGCCTTTATCCGGGTTTATCGAAACGCCAACCGCTATAAAGGGGAGTATCAGTTTTCCACCTGGCTGTACCGGATTGCCACCAATCTGGCTATCGACGAAATGAGACGGCGGGAGCGCAAAGGCCGCTTCTTTTTTTACAACGTCAAGGAAAGCTTTCAACAAGACGATGGTACCCGGAGTTTGCCCGATCTTCGCTACTCTCCGGAGAAAAGCCTGGATCGAACCGAGAAGTTGGAAAGGCTGCAAGCAGCCATCGATTCACTTCCGGAGAAATACCGCTTCGCCTTTATTCTGAAGGAGGTGCAGGAGCTTTCCTACCAAGAGATCAGCAAGGTTCTCAGGATCTCCCTGGGTACGGTCAAGTCGCGAGTACATCGCGCCAAAATATTGCTCCGGGGGAAATTAACGGGGGTCCTATGACCTGCAAACAGGTTGAAAGAATACTGACGGAGAACAGCAGCGCGGTCGAGGAGGCCGGTGTGCAAGCTCACATCCGAGACTGCCGCAGCTGTGACCAGCTTTCCCAGGAGCTTCAGTCGATGGAAAAGCTCAGCCGTCTGCTGGGAGAGACGGTCGAATCCCCCAGCGATTTCTCTTCACGGGTTCATCGCAGGCTGTCGGAGGATCCGGTCTCCTGGTGGCAGGCCAACTGGAGACCCGCTGTCGTTTTCGCTCTGGTGACCTTGTTTTCGGT
>JAZFTY010000166.1:0-2979 GCA_036446935.1 Acidobacteriota bacterium
GAAGAAGGTGGCATCCAGGCACTGGTTGAGGAGATGCTGGATTCGCAGAAGAAAATCCTTAAGGAACTGCGAAAAGTCATCGTCGGTCAGGACGAAGTCATCGAACAGGTTTTGATCTCACTTTATGTGGGGGGACATTGCCTCATCACGGGACTTCCCGGGCTGGCCAAGACGCTCCTGGTCCACAGTGTGGCCCAAACGCTGGGGCTGATTTTCAAACGCATTCAGTTCACTCCGGATCTGATGCCCACCGACATTACCGGAACGGAGATCATCGAGGAAGATCCTGCCACGGGTCGTCGCCGTTTGGAATTTGTTCCCGGTCCCGTTTTTGCCAATGTTATTCTGGCCGATGAAATCAATCGCACGCCTCCCAAGACTCAGGCAGCTTTGCTGGAAGCGATGCAGGAACGAGCAGTCACGGTTCGAGGAATCACCTACAATCTGGATCCCCCCTTCTTCGTCCTGGCCACCCAGAACCCGATTGAACTGGAGGGGACCTATCCGCTGCCTGAAGCCCAACTCGACCGGTTCATGTTCAACATCATGATTGATTATCTTCCCGAGGACGAGGAGGTCAAGGTGGTCCAGGAGACCACGGGTGAACCGGCAGAGGAGATTACCCAGGTGGTTTCGGGCAAGGATATCCTTCGCTATCAAGAACTTGTGAAAAAGATTCCAGCCAACGAAGAGATCGTGCGCTACGCGGTCCGACTCACGGGCAGCACTCGACCGGGCGAGGACTCCAAGCAGGACTTTATCAACGAGTGGGTGAGATACGGTGCCAGTTTGCGGGCTTCTCAATTCATGGTCCTGGGAGGGAAAGTGCGAGCCCTTTTGAAGGGGCGCTTCACCGTTTCCACCGAAGACATCCAAGCTCTGGCCAAGCCCGTGCTGCGTCATCGCATACTGACCAACTTTCATGCCGAGTCGGAGGGAATCACACCAGAGGATATCGTCGAACGACTGCTGAAAGCCGTTGCCCTCCCGCAATCGGGACTTTGAGATGATCAGAACTGCAAATTCCAACCGATTCATCGACCCCCAGGTGCTGTCTCGCATCAGAGATCTGCAATTGATCGCCAAGACCGTGGTGGAGGGATTCCTGACCGGTCTGCATCACTCCCCTTATCATGGCTTCAGTCTGGACTTTGCCGAATATCGAGAATACGCACCGGGTGATGACCCTCGACTAGTGGACTGGATGGTCTATGCCAGAACCGACCGCTTTTACGTCAAAAAGTACGAGGGAGACACCAACACCCAGCTGTACATTTTGATGGATGTCAGCAAGAGCATGGCCTTCAGCAGTCACAAAGTATCCAAGCTCGATTATGCTCGCTACCTGGCGGCCGCCCTGGCCTATCTGGCCATGCGCCAAAAAGATGCAGCCGGCCTGATTTCATTCGACTCCGATGTGGTCAGCCAGGTTCCGCCGCGGACACGCCGCGGACACTTCTTTACCCTTTTGCATCACCTGGAGAATCTCGAGGTGACGGGAGAAACGGATATCAGCGGGGCTTTGGAAAAACTCGCTCACTTGATCCGGCGACGGGCGGTGGTGATTTTGATCAGCGATTTCTATCAGGATGTCGAGAAACTCGCCAAGACCCTGCGCTTTTTCTACCATCGCGGTAACGATCTCATCCTGTTTCATGTGCTGGATCCTGTCGAACTGGAAATGCCCTTCGAGGATATCTCCACTTTAGAAGATATGGAAACACAGGAACACCTTTCCTATGTTCCGGAACACTCTCGCAACACTTACTTTGCGTTGCTCAAGGAACACATCGAGGGACTGCGCCGGGAGTGTCGAAATATTTCCGTTGATTATGAACTTCTGAACACGGAAAAACCCCTGGACCAGGCGCTGCATCGATATCTGTCGGTCCGGGGAAAACGGTATTAGCAAGCGGAACGTCTGCTCAACGTTATGCAGTTTCTAGCTCCATTATTTTTGATCGGTGCTCTGGCCATCGGGGTCCCTATTTTCTTACATCTGGTCCACCGCGAGAGAACCAAGCGCACGCCTTTTGCCTCCCTGATGTTCATACGTAAGATCCCCTTCAAGGAGCTGCGACGGCGACGTCTGACTCACCTCTTCCTACTTTTTCTGCGCTGCCTGGGCATTCTCCTTCTGGTTCTTGCCTTTGGGCGCCCGGTCATCACCGGTGCGTGGTTAAACCAGATCAATCCTTTGCTGGCCCGTTCGGTTGTGATCCTCATCGATCATTCTCTGAGCATGAGTCCGCAGCCCATTTGGGACACGGCCCTGCAGGCAGCCGAGGATAAGATTCAATCTCTGGGACAGGCCGACGAGGCTTTAATCATCCAGTTCGGTGAATCCGCCGAGGTTCTTTCCCAGTGGGAAGAATCTCCCCAACAGCTGCGAGAGATTCTGCGACAGCGCACCACCCCCTCCTTCGAAGCGACTTCCTACTTAGAAGCCCTCAGGGTTGCGGTGGATCAACTGGAGGCGGCCCGCAATATCAAAAAGGAAATCTATCTGATCACCGATCTGCAGCAGGCCGGAATGGCGGCCAGCGCAGGTTGGCGAGTTCCGGGGGACATTTCCGTTGAAATCGAAAACGTGGGCCGTGAGACTCCCAATCTTTTCGTCGAAGAAGTCCGGGTGGAGCGGGCCGTTTTTACCGACCAGTATCCACACACCATCCTGGCTCGGGTGAGAGGCAATCCTCAGCAACCGGAAAAAGGCGAAGCCCAGCTCTTTGTGGAAGGAAACCTGATCGATCGAACGACCTTTGACACGGGCAGCGAAGGTACGGTGAATCTGACCTTCAAACCCTTCGATCTGGAAGAGGGTGTTTCGCGAGGAAAAATCGTCATCGAGCCCACCGATGAGCTTCCCGAAGATAACGTCTATTACTTCGTTGTTGAGAAACAAGCACCTCGCCGCATCCTGGTTCTTCAGGATCGACAGGCTTCTTCGGCTTTTTATCTCGAGAGTGCTCTTTCCGC
>JAZFTY010000167.1:0-10054 GCA_036446935.1 Acidobacteriota bacterium
GTACGCACCCTCTCGTTGTGGCACCCCACGCAGTAGTTATTCAGGACCATCCGATAGTCGGAGTCCGGAGGTATGGAAAAGCCGGAGGGCTGGGGGCGGGTGGTCTGGGGCGAAGAAATAGGGCTGGAGAACTGAGGCCTGACTGTTTGATGATAGCCTACCCCAAGAAAGGCAGCTAGAATCAAGCCGAAGATTAATCTCCTAGGGGTAGTCCTGCGTTGCCGCAAAGGTCTTTCCTCCCTGGTTTAACCTTGGTTCATGTCGAAGCCACTCCGTGAAGGACCGGAGGACATTGACGTACTCATATACACTGCTTTTGTACCATTGATTCTCACACAAGATCCCCACAGATTGCAATGCTCGAGATAGGGACTAGGGACCTTCTCGGAAAAACTTCATTCGGTGCCTTGTGCCCGCGAGAAACTCAAAATAGAGGCCAATTTTGATTGCTTTCAGGGCACCTCAAGATTTAGCATTGAAGGCAACTGGATTTTACGCGATGGAAGCCATTACACCATAAGGGGGCACGATGTTTCAGCGGGATGAGTTTGACGTCTGCGTCATCGGCACGGGTGCGGGCGGCGGCGTCATGATCAAGGAGCTGACCCAAGCGGGCTTTTCCGTTGTTGCCCTCGAGCGTGGTCCCGTTGTTCAGCCTTCTCAGTTTATCGACGATGAGCTCAGCATCGTCGTGCGCGACGAACTCTTCTCGCCGGATCAGCTGGAGACCTCCCGGCGCAATGAGAATTCTCCCACCCAGGTGGGCCGCTTCAACAACCTGGCCCATTGTGTCGGGGGAACGATCACCCACTGGTCAGCATTGTCCTGGCGTCTCCGGCCCGATGACTTCAAGGTTCTCTCCACCGAGGGACCCGTGGCTGGTGCAAGCCTTGCGGATTGGCCCATCTCCTACGATGAGATGGAGCCCTACTATGAGACGGCGGAGTGGGAGTTCGGTGTGGCCGGTGATGGGAATGCCAACCCCTTTGGCCCTCCCCGCAAGAAGGGCTATCCGAATCCTGCCCACCCTTATAAGAAGACCGCCCTCCACTTTGCCGAGGGCGCTAAGAAACTTGGCTACCATCCGTTTCACGCACCCGTAGCCATCAACTCGCGTCCCTACGGCGGACGTTCAGCCTGTCTGTACGGCGGCCTGTGTACCAGTTTTGGATGCCCGGTTCATGCCAAAGCGACAAGCCTTTCTGTGCTACTTCCCCAGGCCTTTGCAACCGGGAAGTTGGATCTGCGCGAAAACGCCATGGTGTTCGAGATTGCCCTGGACACCGAGGGACGGGCGCGGAGTGTGCGCTATTTCGACGAGGCAGCCGCAACTCACGAGGTGTTCGCACGCCAGGTTGTGGTTTCAGGAAATTCCATCGGTTCAGCGCATATGCTTCTGAACTCCTCTTCGGCCCGCTTTCCCCAGGGACTTGCAAACTCAAGCGGTCTGGTAGGTAAAAACCTGACCTTTCATCATCTACCCATGGTGCGGTACCGGATCGAAGAGCCTGCCTTCGGCATGACCGGACTCAATACTACGGCGGTTGTGGACGACCTGCACGGAAGTGATTCCCAACGTGGCTTCATACGTGGCGGTGTTTTTGGGGAGAGTAGCCCAACGACACCCATCGGATACGCCAACGGCGCGATGAGCTTCCCAGGGATCGAGAGGAGGTGGGGGCAGGGCTTCAAGGATTATCTGCGCACCTTTCCACACACCGTCGGAATGATCGGTTTCCTCGAGGATCTCCCCATGGAGGTGAACCGTATTGACCTGGATCCTCAAGTGAAAGACAAGCACGGCCTTCCCGTGCCACGGATCACCCACCAACAGCACCCCAACGATATCGCTATGCACCGCTGGTACAGGCAAAAAATGCTGGAGATCGCCGATGCTGCAGGCGCCGTCGAAAGCTGGCCAGTCACGAATCTAAGTGAACAGAACGCCATGCGGGGCGGTGGTCACTTGCACGGTACTTGCCGGATGGGAAACGATCCCCGGACATCTGTCGTCGATCGCTGGTGTCGCACCCACGATGTGAAAAACCTGTGGGTGGTGGATGGTAGCTTTTTCCCAACCCCCGGAGGCTACAACCCAACGCTCACGATTCTTGCCAACGCCTATCGCGTAGCAGATTATTTTATCGCCGAGGCAAAGAGCCAGAACCTGTGAGGAGAGAATAACCATGTCCGAGAAGATCTCTCGCCGACAAATGCTTTACCGCACGGCAATTTATGGTGGATCGGCTGCGGTCGCCCTCCACTTTCCTCGCGCCCTCCGTGCCGCCCAGGAATCGAACCAGCCGCTTGTGTTGTCGGCTGCGGAGTGGAGGACGGTGGAAGCTATCACCGGACGCATCATTCCAACCGACCACGAGCCCGGTGCCATCGAGGCCGGCTGCGTGAACTTCATCGACAAGGCGCTGGCCAATGAAGACACCGATCTTCGGGTCAACTACCAGGAAGGTATAAGGGGCGTCGAACGGGTATCGATCCGGCGCTTCGGCAGAAGTTTTGCCACGCTGGAGACCGGCCAGCAGGATGAAGTGCTTGCTGCGTTGGAAGCCGGTCGAGCCGACGGCTGGCCCGATGGTGAGGTTACCTCCAGCGAGTTCTTTGAGACGGTTCGCAGCCATACGGTGCTTGGCTTTCTGGCCGATCCGAAGTACGGAGGAAATCGTGACCACGCCGGGTGGAAGGTCATTGGCTATCCGGGTCCCCGTCATCGCTTCGGTGGTTACACCACCGAGCAGACACGGGGTGAAGCGGATATTCCCACCGTTTGGGGAGGGAAGCTGCCCCGCTGATCATGAATCCACACCATGACTTGGAGCACCCCAACTGGTTTGAAGAACTCAAACGCCACATGTCTATCAACTGAGCCATGATCAGCCAAATTATCGCCCACATTTTGTGAGAAGGATAAAGGGGAGGAACATATGAAGAACGGAACAGTTCTGGGAGTTTTGGGTTGCAGTCTTGCATTGGGCGTGGCGGTTTTCAGCTTCGGATACTCCGCACCGCAGAGACCCACTGAAACGGAAGCTGTGCCTCTGGCTCCTGCCTTTTCGGCCCAGCAACTCACGGCTTTGCCCGAAGAGGGTTGGATCACCAATGGCGGCACCTTATTCAACCAGCGCTACTCGCCGCTGACCCAGATTAACAGGAGCAACGTGGCTGGCTTGAAGGGCGTCTGGGAGGTGCACCTGGAGTCGGCAACGCAGGGAAGGTACCGGGGAGAGGCTCAGCCTCTGGTTTACCAAGGGGTGATCTATGTGATCAGCGCCGCCGATGATGTTTTGGCTATTGGAGTGAAGTCGGGACGGGTCCTTTGGAAGTATGAGGCTCATCTCGATCCTGAAATCAACACGGTCTGCTGCGTATGGACCAGTAGGGGAGTGGCCCTGGGAGACGGCAAGATCTATGTGGGCCAGTTGGATGGCCGTCTGGTCGCCCTGGATCAAGGGACGGGAGAACCGCTCTGGTCCACTCAGGTTGAGAAATGGCAGGAGGGTTACACGATCACCAGTGCTCCCCTCTACTATAACGGCCTGGTCATCACCGGAATTTCCGGAGGCGAATTCGGTATTCGGGGGCAAATCACCGCCTACAATGCCCAAAACGGGCGGATGGTCTGGCGTTTTCATACCGTCCCCGGACCTGGTGAGTTCGGCCATGAGACCTGGCCTCAGGACTCTGACATATGGAAAAAGGGCGGGGCTCCGGTGTGGCAGACTCCCGCCGTGGACCCCTCTCTGGGCTTGCTTTATTTTTCTACGGGCAATCCTGGCCCGGACTATCACGGGGGTATCCGTGCCGGGGACAACCTGTTTGCCACCGCCATCGTGGCTCTGGAGGCTGAAACGGGTAAGTACCGATGGCACTTCCAGGAGGTTCACCACGACCTGTGGGACTATGACGCCCCCAATCCCGTCGTTCTGTTTGACCTGGAGATCGATGGAGTCCTGCGCAAGGCCGCTGCCCAAGCCGGAAAAACCGGCTGGGTCTATATTCTGGATCGGATCACCGGGGAACCTTTGCTGGGAATTGAGGAAAGGCCTGTCCCCCAGGAACCCCGGCAGAAGACCTCCCCCACCCAGCCCTACCCCCTGGGAGATGCCTTCGTTCCTCAATCCATTCCGGAAGAACTGGGAGGAGGCAAGCTGGTCAACCAGGGCCGAATCTTCACACCCTTCTGGGACGAAGAGGTTCTGGTGAGGCCTGGCAACCGTGGAGGTGCTAACTGGCCGCCCAGTTCCTACGATCCCTCCAGCCACTATCTGTATGTTTGTGCCAGCGATACCATCCGCCACTTCATCGTTGAAGCGGACTTGGCTCTTCCCTCTCTGGGAGAACGCTTCAGAGGAGGCATGTTCGGTTCCTCTGACCTTCAGCCCGAGAACCGCGGGATTGTCGCGGCCATGGATATGAGGAGCAACCGCCTGGTGTGGAGGAAAGAGTGGAAAGAGGCCTGCTACGCCGGATCGGTGGTGACCGCCGGTGGGCTGGTTTTCTTGGGGAAAAAAGACGGCAACTTCGTGGCTCTGGATTCCAGAAGCGGTGCCACCCTGTGGCAATTTCAGACCGAAGCCGAAGTCAGTGGCACGGCCACCGTCTTTCAGGAAGATGGCCAGGAGTACATCGTGGTCCTCTCCGCCGGAGCTCGCTTTGATGGATCCGGCGAGGGAGACAGTCTTTGGCTTTTCTCCCTCACCGGAACCCTGGATCCTGTAGACGTGACTGAGCTGACCTTGGCCCGGGCTGAGCTGCCTGTTTTGGACCGGACGCCCGATCTGGTCGCCGGAAAAAGGCTCTACACGACCCACTGTACTTCCTGCCATGGGACTTCCGGGGAAAGGGTGCCGGCAGGGGCGCAGGCCCCCCTGGAGAAGGCACTAGACTTGGCAAAGGTGGTCAACCAGGTGAGACGGGGAGGGATCTATATGCCAGCCTTTTTCAACACTCTGAGTCCGGATGAGATCGGCGATGTCAGCGCTTATGTCACCCTGGAGCTGGCCCACTAAATCCCGGTTCATTCACGACACACAACGATTAGGGAGCCATCGATGAAGCGGATTCCCAGCGGCGGCGGATGGCCCGCCGTGCGATATGCGTGGCGGAAAAGCCAGGAGGTCGGTGGCCTTTTGCGAATGTGGAAGGCGTTGCGGACCAAGAATACCTGCAAGACCTGTGCGTTGGGCATGGGTGGGCAAAAAGGGGGGATGGTCAACGAGATCGGTGGCTTCCCCGAAGTCTGCAAAAAATCCCTGCAGGCCATGGCCGCTGACATGCAGGGTGCAATCCCACCGGAGTTCTGGAGTACCTACTCCATTGAGGAGCTCAGGAAGTTTTCACCCCGGGAACTCGAGTCGAGTGGTCGGCTGGTTCAGCCGCTGCTTTATAGGCGCGGACAAAAATACTATCTCCCCATAGAGTGGCCCCAGGCCATGGAACGGGTCGCCGCTAAACTGAAGAATCTTCCAGCCCGGAAAACCTTTTGGTACCTCAGCGGACGCAGTTCAACTGAGGCCGGGTTTCTGCTGCAGCTCTTCGCCCGTATGTATGGAACGAACAATGTGAACAACTGCAGCTACTACTGCCACCAGGCCAGCGGGGTGGGATTGAGCAGTTCTCTGGGTAGCGGTACCGCCACCCTTCTGTTGGAGGACCTGGAATGCGCTGACCTGGTTTTTGTGATCGGCGGTAATCCGGCCAGTAACCATCCGCGGATGATGACGACCTTGATGCGTGTGCGACGGCGCGGTGGCGAAGTGATCGTGATCAACCCCGTGCGGGAAGCAGGGCTGGTGGAGTTTCGGGTACCCAGCAATTTACGCAGCATGTTGTTTGGGACCAAGATCGCCTCCCTCTATATTCAACCCCATGTCGGGGGTGACCTGGCATTGCTCACCGGGATCGCCAAGCGCATTGATGAGATGGATGCACAGGACGAACCGTTTCTCCGGACCCACTGTGAAAACTATGACCAGTGGATGGGGCACCTACGGGAGATCTCCTGGAGTGAAATCTGCACGAAGTCGGGTGTCGTACGATCCGAGATCGATCAGATCGCCGAGAAGTATGCAGCGGCCAGAAAGGTGGTTTTCAGTTGGACCATGGGAATTACCCATCATGCCCATGGCGTACAGAATGTGCAGGCGATTGCCAACCTGGCCTTGATGCGAGCCATGGTGGGGCGCCCTCACGCAGGTTTACTGCCGATTCGCGGCCATTCGAATGTGCAGGGTATGGGTAGTGTAGGAGTGACACCCAAGCTGAAGGGTAAGATTTTTGAACGCTTGCAGAACCATTTTGGCGTGGAACTTCCGGTCGATGAGGGTCTCGACACACTGGGATGTATCGAGGCTTCATCTGCCGGCAAATTGAAAATGGGATTCTGTCTGGGAGGTAACTTATATGGCTCGAACCCCGACGCTGGCTATACTTGCGAGGCCCTCTCACGGCTCGATATGCAAGTTTACCTGAGCACCACACTCAACACCGGGCATGCTCACGGACTTGCTGAGGAGACCTTGATTCTTCCCGTATTGGCACGCGATGAGGAACCGCAGCCGACAACCCAGGAGTCGATGTTCAACTTTGTTCGGTTGAGCGACGGCGGTCCACGACGCCACCAGGGTCCGCGTGGAGAGGTTGAAGTCATTGCCGAGCTTGCAGAGCGCGTACTGGGCAGCTCCGGACCCATCGACTGGCAGTCCATGCGCAACACCGGGCGTATCCGTGAAGCGATTGCCAAAGTGGTTCCAGGATTTGAAAAGATGGGCAAGATCGACAAGACAAAAGAGGAATTTCAGATCGAGGGCCGCACCTTCCACACCCCTCGATTTCCCACCGATTCCGGCCGCGCGATGTTGCACCCCCATGACCTGCCTGAGCTGCAAGGCCGGGCCGGAGAGTTACGGCTCATAACCGGGCGGAGTGAGGGACAGTTCAACACCGTTGTCTACGAAGAGGAAGACCTGTACCGTGGTCAGGACCGCCGGGATGTGATCCTGGTCAATCCTCAAGACATGACGCGGTTGGGTTTCACCGAGAATGAACGCGTGACAGTCCGCAGCGAGATCGGATCGATGTCCGGCATTCTGGTACGGCCTTTTCCTCAGATCAAGGCGGGCAACGCGCTGATGTACTATCCGGAGGCCAATCGATTGGTGGCGCGCCGCACCGACAAATTATCCCGGACCCCCGCCTTCAAGGGTGGTGTCGTCACCCTTGATCATTCCTAGGGGGCAGCCACCGGTTTGGAGAGGGGGAAATGGCATAGTTCAGGTCGACTTTTAGAACCCTTATTTTTTATAAGTCGTTTGAACCTTCGGGGCGTTAATCTGGCACAACAGTCAAGCCTAGGAATCTTTACGAAACCTTACATACTTTCTCTGCTTTTTTACATCCTGGAGAGTATCAGCGTAAACCAATCAGGATTGTGCCAGACAAGGTTAGTAAAGGGAGGGTTACCCAATTGAAAAAGAAAATAGTGATGACGACGGCCGTGTGGCTTGGAATGGTCTGTACCGGAATTTCAGCCCCACCATCTGAAGGATCTCCAGAGATCACCGATGCCCACCGCTTTCTCCAGGAATCATCTGAACCTCTTTCAACAAAGGAACAGCGCAGTTCCACCCTTGACGATGTGATCATTCCGGAAAAGACGGAGATGTTCCTCAATTTACAGCAGAGCATTAGTACAAAAACTGCTGGACCAGGATACAAATTCTTCGGGAGGCTCGTCGTGCCAGTGACAGCGAACGACCAGATCGTTCTCCCAGTCGGCACCTTTGTCATCGGACATGTGTTAGCGGCTCATGAACCCGGATACCTCAAGGGTAGTGCAGAACTTCTGTTGGCATTCGACAGCATTATTTTGCCCAATGGCACGACCCGACAGATCGAGGCAG
Source organism: Acidobacteriota bacterium (assembly GCA_036446935.1). Lineage (GTDB taxonomy): Bacteria > Acidobacteriota > UBA6911 > RPQK01 > JADFOI01 > JADFOI01. Next base: position 7,917 of record JAZFTY010000167.1, read on the forward strand.
TGGTCCAATCGGCGGAAGGGCTTAAATCAGATCCAACTGATGAACAGGGAACACTCCAGGCTCCTGGAAACCAGGGAGAAGAAACCGTTTCTGGTGCTACCCGAGGGGCCGTACTCGGGGGAGTGGTTGGGGCTGTCAGTGGTAGAGGTCTAAAAGGCTTGGGAGTCGGGGCCGTCATTGGATCAGCAGCAGGCGCACTGATCGGATTGTTCAAAAAAGGTGATGACGCAGAGTTGAGGAAGGGAACCACTGTGACCATCCAACTCAGGAGCGACATCCGGTTCGTTAGCCTACCAGCCAGGAACCCCTCCAGGGTGCCCATGTCACGGTAGGCGGCGATTCGAATTCCCCTTCATCTCGACCTGTTGGATTGATCCGGAGCCAATTCATTTGATTTGATTTGATTTTCATTCCACAGGCCTATTCAATGGACCCCTGAGAAGGAATGGCTCGGACTCTTGTCCCCATGGGCCAGATGAATCTGAAGGATTGAGTTGACTGTGTGTGGAAGATATTCAATATTCACACCCGCAAATCCATTAAAGATCAGGTTTAGCGTACGGCGTGCTGCAGCCTTACAGCCAACCTATAATGCAGCTCCAACTCAAGATCTTCCGGTCATCCTGAACAGTGATCCTGAAACCATCCAACTATGCCGGTGGGGCTTAATTCCTTCTTGGGCTAAGGAGGAGCGAATAGGGAGTAGAATGATCAACGCGAGGGCGGAGACATTGTTACAAAAACCATCCTTTAGAACTCCTTTCAAGAAGCAGCGATGTCTGGTTTTGACGGATGGTTTTTATGAGTGGAAAAGAACTTCGGATGGGAAAGTCCCTCACAGAATTTCGATGCGCGACCATGAACCTTTCGCCTTTGCAGGTATCTGGGAGGTGTGGAGAACTCCTGACGGTGAGGATGTTAAGACTTTCTCAATTATTACAACAGAGCCCAACCAACTGATGAAACCTCTGCACAATCGAATGCCAGTCATCATGAAGCAAGAGAATGAGGAAAAATGGTTGCAAGAGATAGACGTTTCAGAAGCACAGAAGATGTTGGAACCTTATCCGGTTGAAAATCTTGAGGCTTATCCGATTTCCACTTTGGTGAACAGTCCAAGAAATAATTCAGAAGAGATCATCAAGCCATTAGGTTGATGTCTGGTCGACATGCCGCTGGTCTCTGAACTAACGGCCGCATGGCTCTCGGGAAATCTACACTAAAACGCACAGGACTTAAAATCCTGTGAGGGTTTCGCCCGTGAGGGTTCGAGTCCCTCCCCGGGCACGCTTCTGACGCGGGTTTCAGCCAAGTTGAGTCCCCCCGACTCAACCCCCAAATACCCCAATTGTGCCCGAAGTGTGCCCGCGGCAAACTCACTCCAGCTCACTCCAGCCAACTCAAACCAATTTAGAGGGTGATTTTGATTGCTTTCAGGACACCTCAAGATTTAGCAAACGCTTCCATCAGTCAGTGGTGCGGTTGTCGATCAGTTTCCGGTAAGGGCGTTATACGGCCAAGTGGGCGAAAAGGTGGTCGAGTCTAGGTTCAATATGTTCGCTAGGACAGCCCCCTCTATCTTTCGGATTAGTATATAAACTAGTTGATCTTGCCTTCTAACCTATTAAAGTTTAAGAACTTAATTGCATACTGGGTCAGCGGCAGCACAGAAACTTTTGGGAGATAAGGGCCCCCTATCCAAAAATGAACCGGACAGCAGTGATTTTAAGGGCAAACTTGATATTCCCTGTGAAAGAAACGCCCGTCACTGTCTAGCCCCTGCGGTGGAACAGCGCCCGACCCTCCAGTCCCCAGACGGGCAAGAATCCCCCCCCCCATGCGATTATCTCGTGCGGGTTATGATGGCCCCGATGAGCGCCGCAATACCGCCAGCTGTCATCACTATCCCCATCGTTTGTTCTTGGGAGCGGCTCAGGCCGGGTTCGCAGTGACTAAAAGTCGGAGGATGTGTGTGCGGTTGGAGATTGGGATCCGGAAGGCACCGGGGATCTGTGGCAGTGGCGTATGTTGCGATGCCGGCGCCGGTCGCGAGAAGTCCTAGCAGTAGTAACTGTCGACACGTGTCCTTGCAGCGCTTTTGGGACTTTTGATTCTGCTTTTGAGTCTGATCACTTTTA
>JAZFTY010000168.1:0-3995 GCA_036446935.1 Acidobacteriota bacterium
CGTGAGATTGAACATTCTAACGGCCATTTGGTTGATAGCGCTGGTTCCGGCCGGTTTGATAGCCGCCCCTCGCTCGATAGTGGCTCAACAGACCGAGCTGGCACCGGTGCTGGACGGTCGCGTCGACGAGGAGCAGTGGAATCCGGCACAGGCCGCCTCTGATTTCTTGCAGCAATGGCCCGTTCAAGGGGGCCCTGCCTCGGAGAGAACCGAGGTTCGCTTCATCTATACCGAGGATACCATCTATATCGGTATCATCTGTTACGACTCGGAACCTGACCGGATCGTGGATACCCAGAGCCGCAGGGACGGCGATCTGAGCAATTCCGACTCCGTTTTGATCATTCTGGACACCTACCATGATGGACAAAATGGGTTCCTCTTCGGAACCAATCCCAGCGGAATTCAGTACGATGCCCAGATTCTCAGTGAAGGAGTAGCCGGAGGACAAAGCAGCAGCACAGGGGGAATTGGCCGATCAGCCACCTCCACCACCCAGCGGGGTAACGTGGCCGCCTTCAATCTGAACTGGGATACGACCTGGGCGGTTGCAAGCAGTCGTACCGAGCGGGGCTGGGAAGCAGAGATGGCGATCCCTCTGAGTTCTCTTCGCTTCCGCAGCAGCAGCGAACCCCAGAGCTGGGGCCTGAACGTCATGCGCAACATCCGGCGCAAGAACGAGCAGGTATTCTGGGCGGAGATTCCCCAGGCTTTCAATATTTACCGAGTATCCATGGCCGGGAACCTCGAATCGCTGGACATCCGATCCCCTCGCAACCTCAAATTTATCCCTTACGCACTGGTGGGAGCTCAAAAGGACTTTCTGAACCCGATCCAGGAGACGGACTTCAAGTTCGAACCGGGCTTCGATGTCAAATATGGGATCAGCTCGGCCATGACCCTGGACGTCACGGTCAACACCGATTTTGCCCAAGTCGAAGTCGACGACGAGCAGATCAACCTGACCCGTTTTCCTCTCTTTTTTCCCGAGAAGCGGGACTTTTTTCTGGAAAACGCAGGGACTTTCGCTTTCGGCACTCCGCGAGAGATGGATCTGTTCTTCAGCCGCCGCATTGGTATCGAAGATGGATTTGAGGTCCCCATTCTGGTGGGGGGACGGCTTTCGGGAAAGATCGACCGCTTTCAGCTGGGCCTGCTAGCCATCCAGACCGGAGAAGAAGAGGGTGTGGCCCCAGGGCAGAACTTCTTTGTTGGGCGCGTCCGGCGCGAATTCCACAAACGAAGTAGTGCGGGATTCATTTTCACCAACCGGGAGAGTATGGGCGATCCTCAAGGCAAAACCGAGTACAACCGCGCCTGGGGGTCCGATGTTCAGTTAGGCCTGGGTGAGAACTGGATTGTCTCAAGTTATCTGGCCAAAACCTATACTCCGGATCTTTCGGGTGACGACTTGGCGGGTAATGTCTTCGCCGGTTATCAGAGTAACCTGTGGCGGATTCAGGGACTCTATACGGATATCCAGGACAATTTTAATCCGGAAGTGGGCTTCGTTCAGAGAAAGGGTCGCAAACCTCAGTTCAGGATCTTTTTCACTCCCAGCCCGGAGACCGGTCCCATCAAACGGTGGAATCCCCACTACGGCTTCCGGCGTTGGTACGGCTCTGACGGGCAATTGGAAACCGAACGCCTTCACCACGACCTGGAGGTCTTCTTGAGAAGTGGGGGCAGTCTGTCCATCGTTCTGAACCGGGATTTCGAGTTTCTGCGTGTTCCCTTCGAGATCCACCCGGGCGTGTTCATTCCCCCCGGTCAGTACCGTTTCAACCAGTGGGAGATCACGGCCGCCACCGATCCGTCGGCATGGATCTATGGGGATATGGCCCTCGGTTTCGGCAGTTTCTTTGATGGGGATATTGAATCCTATGATTTCATCGTGGGGTTCCGGACCGGTCCCAAGTTTGTGACCGAACTAAACTTTGTGAACACTCAGGTGGAGGCGCCCTGGGGACGCTTCAACACCAACCTGGGACGCTTGCGTACTAGTTATTCTTTCACACCTTATCGATTCATTCAGGCCCTGATTCAGTACAACAGTGTTGATCAACAGTTCAGCAGCAACATCCGTTTTGGGTGGACCCAACCCAACGGAACAGGTTTGTACATTGTGTACAACGACAGCTACCAGACACCCGGTGAGACCTTTGACCCTCTAACCCGCGCCTTCTTCGTCAAGTACAGCTACCAGTTCGAGTTATAGCACTCAGTTCTTCATTTCACAGGTCTTGAAAGCGAGGGTCGTCGCACATCTCGACAGCGGGGCCGACACAGGCACAGATCGCTCCTTCGCGTGGGCTTTTGACATCTTGATCCTGACTCTATAGTCTCTGATTTTCTCCTCCGGCCAAAATCTGACCGGCGCTTCTGCTAGGATGGAGACCGATCGTATGAGTCTTGGAAGGTTTCAAGTACCCAACCGTTTGGCAGCTCCGATTCGTGCCTCCGGCCGAAGCCGGCGCTGGTCACGGATGACGTTCGGGGTGGTCCTCGCGGCGATGGGAGGCTGGCTGCTGGCTGGAATCGCCAGCAGTCCAAACGGGACCGGAGACGCTCCCGAGGCTGAGTTCCACATGGCGCGCCTGATCCACGGGGATTATAGAAGGGCCGGATTCCGTTTTTGGAGTCGGCCCTATTGGGCGATTGACTATCCCCTGGCTGAAGCAAACTTCCTTCCGGCACTCCGCGAGACGACCACTATTGAGGTTGCAGATGACAGCCGGCATCTGGAGATAACGGACGACCGGATTTTCCAGTATCCATTTCTGTTCATGCAGCAGCCCGGGCTGGGGAACTGGAACCCCACCGCTCTGGAGGCCGAACGCATGCGGGAGTATTTGCTGCGCGGCGGGTTCCTGGTGGTCGACGATCTTCACGGTGAGTACGATTGGCGTGTTCTTGAATCCGGGATGCGGCGCGTTTTACCCGACCGTCCGATTGTTGATATTCCGGAGGACGATCCGCTGTTGAACGACTTTTTCCTGCTCGACAAGCTCACGCAGATTCCTGGTCAGCGGCACTTGCGACGCGGTTCCGGAGGACGAACGGTGGCCCAGATGCAAGGTCCGCCGAGTTTGCGGGGCATCTACGACGATCGCGGAAATCTGATGGTCGTCATCAACTACAACATCGACATGGGCGATGGCTGGGAACATGCTGGAGATCGCCCGTATCCGATTGGGATGAGTGCTTTGGCGTATCAATTTGGCGTGAACTACGTCATCTACGCCATGACGCACTGAAAAATCGCTCTAAAGCCCCGGCCTAACCTGCCTCGAGCCCGGACTATTCATAGGCTGTCGTAGCAAAGCGGTGGAAGCGCTATGGATGGGGTAATTGCCCCAACGCGCGCAGGTTTTGATCGTTCCATCATCGTCTCTGAAGGCGATTTGAAGGCCGTTGCCAACCAGCTGGACAAAGCGGCAAAGGGTTAAGCTCTTCTGACATCCCGCCGACAGTTTTTATGGGGTGGCGCTCACGGCATCTGACGTCCAGCTGGTCTCCCTGAATAGATCGGGAAGTCCCTTCCGCATTTGTTCCTTTGTGGAATACCTCTAAATACTGATGAAAGTGCTTAAGGCCAAGGAGAGGCTAGGAAGATACTGTCGTGAAATGTCTCCTCGGCTGGTCTAGGGTTCCAGATTCCTCCGCCGCAGCAGGTCTCGGAAGCGAGGGTCGTCGCGGAGGACCGACCGTGCCAGGGGGTAGAGTCCGGACAGTTGACAATGCCCACCGAATGACCAAGGATGACAATCGATGCTCCGTGCTTGGCGCGGCGGCTTTCGAACGGGTTGGGGACGGCCCCGGAAGCCGGGCGGGTTGGGACCCGCCGTGGATGGTACGCCCGAAAAAAGGAGGTGATTTAGTGGAAGAATTCAGTAGAGGTTATGTCGAGGTGGCGTTCTCGTAGCGACCCTCAGTGCCTCATGCGCCGGGAGACCCCGTTGCGGGGAAACCCAACGCCGCCGAGGCAGACCGCC
>JAZFTY010000169.1:0-2874 GCA_036446935.1 Acidobacteriota bacterium
GCAATTGGGCTGCTGGTCATGGGCTCGGCCGTGGCGCAGGAAGACACTGAAAAACCCACGCTAAGGACTTCCCGTCGAACCCGCCCTCTCCATAACTGTGGTCCCTCATTTGCATACTAGATCCTGGAGGCCGCCGGAAGGGAGTTAAGGCCATGAATCTTAAAATTTCGCGGTTTGCATCTACAGGGCTTTATCCAAAGACGAAGAAGGGCGATGACTGGCTGATCCACTTGGCTATTCGTATTATTAAACAGGCGTTTATGGACCTCACACTGAAGAATTCCTCCAGTGCGGAAGCCAAGGAATGGCAACAAGATGCCTATGAGTGGTTCCTTTCCGAAGAGACTACCCCCGGAAGCATAGTCTGGTGGTGCAAAATCCTGGAGACGGATCCTTCGCTCATCCGACACAAAGTTTTCGGAGGGACAGAGAGAAAAGCCAGTTAGCAATTCCTTGAGTTCATGCTTTCGCGCAGTCGTGCGGCCCTGCGGGCAGAGCTACCTAGGCAAATTTAGGGGTAAGACGATGGCGCGAGACGCGCCATCGGATAGCCAAGTAGGAGGGGACCCGAAGTCATATTGCCCAAGAATCAAAACGGCAGTTCCGAGATCCAGGACTGTCCAGCCTTTTTCGTCCAGTTCCCACTCTTCTCCCCAATCGTAAAGCCATTTGGCATCTCGTTCCAGCAGGCGGATGCAGGCATGACTCGCTGGCCATCCCGGCAGGGCAAATGTGTGAAAGGAAAGGCCCCGTTCATTTTGGAAATTGAAATACCAAGGCATCTGCCAATCCAGATCATCCGTGCTTTGGTGACTCCGAGCCTTCCAATTCAGATGGAAGAAACCGGAGGCCGTCAGGAACTCTGCTTGACCTGAACTGATGGGTCCCCAGCGAACCAACAGTCCTTTTTCGTAAGCTCCAAAAACCTGGGTGGGCAAATGCACGAGGAAGATTTGCTGGTACTCTCTCACTGGCTTGTAGAATGTCGGTAGGGGGCTGTAAGCAATCTCGGGAAGATCCCATCGATCGGGAATCAGAATCATTCCTAAATCCGGGAGGTGGTCGCGGTCTGCTCGATTAAGTTTTTCAAGTAGAGCGATTTGCCTGGCCCCAAAGGATTTCTGGATGTATTGCGCTTCTCCTGAGATCTGCTCGAGCTGGTAAGAGACCGGAGTCTCATCGTCGGGCACAGCCCCGGCCGACGCCAGGACAGCCAGGGCCCCGGGTCCACCACTCAGCAAAAGTATCATGAGCAGTCGAAGGAACACTAACCTCTCCACATCTATTATGATGCTATTCATGAATCCTTGTTTCGCAGGGAAATAACAAGGACTAGGCCAAGGGTCATCGGATTCGGCACCTGAGGGGCCGCGCCCCTTCGGGGCGAAATTCAAAATCTCAAATTCCAAATCTCAAAACGAATTCTTTTTATCTATTTTCTATTTTCTATTCTCTGCTCTCTGCGCGCAAAGCGCGCTCCGCTGACGTCAGAGGAAAAAGGCAATATGGGCGGGTTGTAGGGAGCTATGAAATCCAGAGAAAAACTGGTGATCGCTAAAACCAGAATCGATCCCGGTCAAGTCGCCGATATTCGTCTGAAGATCTCAGAAACCTATACCGGCGATCCCATCGCTATTCCCTTAAGGGTGGTGAGGGCTTCAAAGGCCGGTCCCACCCTGTTTATCTGTGCGGCCGTTCACGGGAACGAACTCAGCGGCACCGGCGTTGTTCATGATTTGATGTACCAGAAAAAGACCCGCCAAATCACCAAAGGGACAGTCATCCTGATCCCCGTGGTCAACGTATTCGGTTTCGAAACCAATCAGCGCAACCTTCCCGATCGAAGGGATCTGAACCGCTGCTTTCCGGGAAACCTCAAGGGAAGCCTGGCCGGCCGGATCGCAGCAACTTTCATGCGGGAGATCATCCGTAAATGTGATTATGGGATCGATTTGCATTCCGCTGCCCAGCAGAGGACTAACTATCCCAATGTCCGTGGGGATTGCAGCCTGCCAGCCGTGAAGAAAATCGCACGCGCCTTCGGGAGTGAACTGATCGTTCCCAATAAGGGGCCGATGGGCTCGCTGCGCAGATCGGCCTGTCGGGTCCGATGCTACACCATCACTGTGGAAGCAGGGGCGCCCTCCAGAATGGCGCCCTCGGTGATCGAATTTGGTGTCCAGGGCGTGGAAAACGTCCTGATCGAACTGGGAATGCTCAAAGGCTCTCCCAGCAAACCTCTTTATCAGGTCGAGCTGGAGAAGACCACCTGGGTCCGTGCCCAGGTGGGTGGAATTCTGAGATTCCATATCCTTCCCGGTGATTTGGTGGAAAGCGGGCAGGCCATTGCCACCAACTATGGCATTTTGGGCAAAGAACAAAATGTCTTGACGAGTCCGGTCAATGGATTGGTGCTGGGCATGGCCACCCTGCCCACCGTCAAGCCGGGAGAACCGGTGTGCCATCTGGGCATTCCCACCACTCCTTTAGCCGAGATTCGCAAGAGCCTCAAGAAACCGCCCTTGTCGAGCTTGCACCGGAAGATCCGGCGACAGTTGGCATCGGACATTTCGTATACGGCGAGGTGAGGGGGCAGAGGGGAGACCGCATTCGGCTGACCGGCTGCCCACCTGACCGTCCTGACCACCTGACCGCCTGACAACTACGGGAACCTGCGTAGGGGCGCACGGCCGTGCGCCCCTACAGGCCTTAATCCGAATCAAACCCCTAATAAATCAGGATGGGGCGGTGGGTGATGTCGGACTTGCCCCGAAGGATTTTGATCTCCACCTTGTGCTCGGTGGGTTCATCCCCCGCTTCCACATAGAATCCCAGGGTATAGCTGTTGGCAAGACGGGACTTCAGTTCGACAAA
>JAZFTY010000170.1:0-3549 GCA_036446935.1 Acidobacteriota bacterium
AACATCAGAAGAGCTGAACTGTCCACGATGGAATCGACCATGGACCTGGCCAACTGCTCCCCCCGTCTTAGATTAAGGTTCTTCTCTTCCTGAACCCGGCTGATCGAGTCTAAAACATAGCTGGTCGCGGTCTTGTATAAATTGAGCATGTCGGCGGCAACTTCCGCCTGAACCCGGCCCTTGGCTTTATTGACCTCCTCGGGCTGAAACTCTTGCAGCTCCTGCTCCGAAACTTTCTCGAGAAGCGAGGCTTCAATAAGAACATTCCCGTGACGCACATGCTGGGAGAGGATATAGAGTAAATTGCGGGCAACGATAGGAAAACGATCCACAAGGGCCCAGATGGCCTTTTCGTCCAGGACCAGTACTCGGCTATCCTCCTGGGCCAGGACGTAGGCCGAGGCAGGCTGATGATCCACGACCGACATTTCACCCGCCACTTCCCCGGGTTCCAGGATCACAATGGGGTCGGTCATGAGTTTGTTCAGGTGGACACTCAAACGACCGGTAAGTAGAAGGTAGATGAAGCGACGAGGTTGCCCCGGAGTGATCAGTATGTCGTCTTTTTTTAAATCTTCTACCGGACACCCTTCGAGCACATCCACAACGTACTCAAACTCGACGCCTCTCAATAAAGAGGTGCTTTGCTGTTCATGTGTGCCCAGCAGTTCCTTCACGTTAGGCATTGGCGGCAATCGCTTTGAGGTCGCCATTACAGTTCCCGTACCATGTTAAAATTGTACCAAAAAGAGCCCTCCCTCTGACTGCCCACACCGTGGCCTAGCCCAGACTTTGCATAGGATCTCGTCACCAAGCAACGAAGGGGCGAGCCGGTGGCTCGCCCGAAAAATCAGGATGGGGAAACGGAAGCCACACGGGTAAAGAATGTGCCGCTCGTTCGGTTCGGGTCAGCCACCGGCTGACCCCTACGGGTACGCAAAGGAAGCCGGGGACACCTGCTTGCGGGCCGGGGGCACCCGGTTGCGGGTCACGCAGTCGGTGCGCGGCGCACGCTGGATGATTGCGGCACTGCAGTAGAGAATCTATGAATAGTCCGGGCTTACTTCCAGGTCACCTCCATGGCGAAGAAGTGATCAAACACCTTTCGGGTGGGATTGTTTTGATCATCCGTCTCCGGACTCCGAATGAAAAAATCCAACTGCTGGGCCGCCGGATCAACCGCCCCGGCCGGAGTTCTCTTATTGAGAAGAGGATAGTTCGCCTTTAGGGTCTCCCGGTCACGCATCCCTTGAGTGAGCATGAAATGGATCTGATAATCCTGGTACAGATCCTCCCCGTTCAAGGTGGCATGGCCATAACCCCAACCCGCGACATAAAGAAGCGATTTGGGCCAATTGGAATCTCCACAGCCCGAATCACCATGTTCGAAAATGTAGGCTGCTACCCCTCCATCCTGACAAGGGCTGAATTCGTTAAATCGATCCAACTCAATGACCAGATCTCCTTCAGGGACCTGGAGTCGAGCCACAAAGGTACCGGTGTTTTGGATCTCATCCACCTCAAGATCGACCACCCCTTCCACCGGAAAGACATTCTCGGCTTCATTATCGATGTGATCCCAACCGGGAGGATCGCTCAACCGGCCGACTTGGTGGATCCGGCCGCCGCTGATTCGGAAACGCCCACTGTAGAGTTGGTGTTGTTCCGGAGTGTAAATCCCCATCTGGGTCCCAGGCTGTGAGCGAGGGCCCGCCGGGGCGTTTTCCTCGACAGCGGCTTCTTCGGTCCCTCCACAAGAGATCATGAAGGACACGACAAGGATGAAAAATACAAATGGCCCGAAAAAATGGATTTTCATAGTGCTCCTCTCTTTCCCTATTTCAGGGTGATTGATCGCGATAGTACACGGTGACACGCGAGAGCCCATCATCTTTTATGTTCACTGTCAGTTCCTGTTTTCCGAAGTATTCATGCCAGACCTCCAGGACATAGGAGCCAGCGGGGATGTTCTCGATACGGAACGTGCCGTCTTCAGCGCTAACGGAGTGGAAGGAATGATTGTCCACGCGGAGAAAGGCCTGCATCCAGCCATGAACGTCGCATTTAACGATCACATAGCCGGGACGCTTCACGGTCTGGACCAGCTTGGATTGATGAGGTCCCAAAGCCTGGTTCAGGTTGGAAAATCCGTACCAGTGAACCGAATGAAAGATGGGGTCACTATTGACGGCTTCAATACTGCTTTGGGTTGTTACAACTGCCACGTGGGGTTGAAACTGGCAGTCGCGGTTATCCAGTGTAAAGGAAACGGGCTGGGGGCTGTAATCCTGGGGCAGAGGCACGTCGTTCAGGGCCACGATGACGTTCTTGATGCCCTGATTTCGACTGGAGATGATGATATTTCCAAGCGATTGAATGGTCCCGCAATCTTCCGGATCGGTTGTATTCTCCACCCGGGTGGAGCGTGGAATGGTGGAGCCCTCAAAAAGGACTTGCCCTTCAAGGACACCCTTTGCATCAAGAGTAGGAGATGAAGGGGTGTTGGAACCCGTCTCCACTGATGGTTCCGATACGGTAGCCGGAGGATTGGAACAGGTTGCCAGAAATAAGAAGGCGAACACAAGAGTTCGTGCGGTCGTGGGTTCGTGCTTTCGTGCTTTCGTGCTTTCGTGCGGTTGTGAGTTCATCTCTACTTTATTCTCTTTCCGCGCCAAGAACTTTTCCTCCTCGATAGAGCAGATAAAAAGCCCCCATCTGCACGATATGAAAGAGGTCATTATGATTGAAGTGTTGATGCAGGGAAAATCCGCTCTGTTGAATCGCCGCACCCACAAAGGACAGCACAATTCCACCCACGATCCACCCTGCGGCAGAGGACTGAAGTTTGTAAAAGGCATGGACTTGAAAGATCAGAATCAGGATCATGGCAGAACCGTAGTCGTAGACCACAAACAGGAAGTCATCGTGAGTGACCATCCAGGCCAGGTAAACAACCAACTTCAGCATGGACAGGGCCAGCGCCCAATTCCTCACAGGAGGAGTCAGACCGGCCATGATCACTGCCGATAACAGGAAAAAGCTGGAGAAACCGGTCAAAAAGACGGTAACCTTCCACAGTCCGGCAAGAATACTGCTGCTCAAAATCAATGTAAATCCATGGAAGGTCCCACCCACAAAGGAGGCCAGTGCCGTAGAAAAGAAAGCCCCTGCCCACAGTTTCACCGCCGTCTGTCTCTGGGAGACAGCCAGCGCGTAAAGTTTCCATCCCAGCCACAGACACAGAACACCCAGCGCATAGTCAGTCAATAACGTCGTAGGTTCGGTGAGGCTCATCTCTGGTCATTAACATTAACCGTAAAAAAGAAAGGGGGAAAGCAGAAAAGGCGCGCTTTGCGCTCGTGTAAACAACCAAAACGGTAAAAGCATCAAAAGGAGGATGGCGAAAAGTCGCTCTCTCCCGGCTCCCCGAATAAGATATCCCTGCAAGTGTTTTTCTGAAAAGGAATTACTTGGGAACTGTCACAACCCCTAAACAAGTTTTAGAGAAACGGAGTCTCAAAAGCCGGTGAAAAGCTACTTTGGCCGGAG
>JAZFTY010000171.1:0-3611 GCA_036446935.1 Acidobacteriota bacterium
CTGCATGCTCCAGCCGTTCACTTCCCGGGCTCGATCGATCATCTTAAAGAAGGATCGCGCACTTTCACTGCCGCACATATGCACGCCCGCCAGACGCCAGCCCGCCTTGGCCGCGTTCTCGAGCGTATCCCAAGGCAGTTCTCCGGGTGCGGGGCAGACTTCTCGAGCTTTGATGTGGGGTGGAGCGATGGTATCGGGTCCTGTACACGATTCCGGGTAAAGCGAATCCCAGCGCTCTGAGGCCACGCCGTCAATCCACAGATAATCGTCTCCAATTCCCTGCAAAACTCCGGTCCGTCGATAGATTTGACGGGTCTGCTGGGGATCGGTGGGCATGCGATGGATTTCGTAGTGGGCCGAGAGGCGAATGGGCATCTGGCCCAATCCGGCCAGGGTGGCATAGCCGCTCATGATCTTGGGAAACTGAATGCGGCTGGAAAAGGTGGTGATTCCCTTGGTGGAGGCGTCCTCAGAGATGATCTTGATGGCCTGGGCCAGAGTGTTCAGAGGGAGTTTCTCCAGAAACAGCTCCCAGGTGATGACCGACATCTCCTGGCTTCCTACCCACCCGATGTCGGCTATATCTTCTCCGATGACATCCCCGTGCATGGTCTCGTGAATGGAGGCGGCATAGCCGGGGAAAAACTCTTCCAGGACCTCCAGGGCTTTGGAATTGACATTCCCTCTCAACCCGGGCCGCATCAGCACCGGGTTATCCGGCGCCCACAGATCCATAGTCTTGCGGTTGGTCAAACGCCGAGTCATTTGCCAGAGGCGGAGTTGCTGGGGTGCCTCCTCAGGATGACGTCCCAATGAAAGGACGATCCACTCTCCGGGTTCCACCTTGGTGACCGCGTCCTTGATGGCATCCCGCATAATGGCCTGGGTCTTTTCCAGGGAGGTGGGATCCGCTGTGGCTGAGGTCATAAGGACTCCTTTGGGAGGATACTCAAAGCCCAACCGATCCAGGTACTGCACGGCCCGTCCGTACATGTGGCTGTGGGGCTCAATAATGCCGGGAATCAGAGTTCTTCCCTTCAGATCGAGAACCAGGGTCTCGGGACCTGCTAGCGCTCTGACCTGGGCGGTGGTTCCCAGTTTCACGATCTTGTCACCCTTAACGGCAATGGCCTCATAGATGTTTCCCACCGTGGTTGAGCGAGACTCATCGTCCATGCTCACCACCTTCCCGTTGACAAAAATAGTGTCGGCATAGCCGAATTCGGCCACCTCGGGCGCCAGCTGAGCCAACGAGTTATTAGCCTGGAAGACGAACAGCAGGCTCAGGGCCACGCCAAGGGTTGTTATACGGTACGGTTCGATTCTCATAATGCCTCCCTAGTTTGACGGTTGACTGATCTTTCTATTGAAACTCGTGGTACAAACAGTTAAATTTTCCAATGCGTTGCCATGTTTTTAGCCGCAAACCGTTGTATTGTCAAGACGAAAGCGGGTGGCCGAAGCCCAGCAAGTCCGCCCGATGTAACTTATCCCTTGCATGATCATCTAAATCTGAGGAAACTGGGGACCCCATGAAACGATTCCTTTTCGCCGCAGTCCTGCCCGCGCTTTTGCTGGGCCCAGTAGCGCAGGCAGCGGATCGGCAGGGCATCTATCTGACTTTCTCCGCCCGAGATCAGAACAGAATCTATTACCGTGATCTCAAAGAAGAGGAGGTTGCCCTTTACCTGGACGAGCAGCCGGTCGAGATCCGCTACTTCGGCTATCGCAAGGTCTCCACCGCCTTCGCCTTCATTATTGAAAACAGTCCCCGCACTGCACAGTTCGCAAGGAGCATGCCGCAGAGGGGACAGAACAACATTGTGGATCATGTGATTTATGGGTTGCTAGAGGGCGTCTTTCCCCCTCTGGTAGCAATGGGTCCCGTATTGCTGGCTGAGTTTTACAAGGAGTTTTCGATCGTTCAAAACTTCACCGAGGATGACTATCTTCTGGAAGATGCCCTGATCCGCATGCAGCCCAATTGGACCGGATTGGACAAGGAAAACATTCCGGTAGCCCGAATGCTGGGGCGGGGGGTGGATCTATTAAAGGATCGAAGTGAAAGACGCAAGATCCTGGTGCTTTTTACCGCCGTTGTCGATCGGGAGTCCTACAAGAACCTGGAGGAGTATCGCCAACTCCTACGCCATGAAAATGTTGATGTCTATGTCGTTTCCTTTGCCCGCCGCTTCGTGACATCACCGGGAAGCACCTTTGAACAGCAGATGAACACCTATTATTTTCGCAATCTGGTTAGGGAAACTTCCGGACACTTCTTTATTTCAGAAGAGCTCGCCTATATTGACGATGTATTTGTCGAACTGAAGTCCCGTCTTGCCAACAGCTATACCCTGGGATTCTATGTGGAAGCGGGGGATGAACCCACCGAGCACAAGGTGGAGATCAAAATCCTTCGGGGCAAGTCCGACATCACCCACCGCCCCATCCTGATCTACTGAATCACCTGGTCTGCGGTCTGCCGGCTGCTGTCAGTTGTCAGTTGTCAGCTGTCTGCCCCCTCATCTTCCCGTATACGAAATGTCCGATGCCAACTGTCGACGGATCTTCCGGTGCAAGCTCGACAAGGGCGGTTTCTTGAGGCTCTTGCGAATCTTGGCTAAAGGAGTGGTGGGAATGCCCAGATGGCACACCGGTTCTCCCGGCTTGACGGTGGGCATGGTGGCCATGCCCATCACCAACCCACTGACCGGGCTTCTCAAGACATTCTGTTCTCCGCCAAAAATGCCGTAGTTGGTGGCAATGGCCTGTCCGGTCTCCACCAGATCACCGGGAAGGATATGGAATCTCAGGATCCCCCCCACCTGGGCACGGACCCAGGTGGTCTTCTCCAGCTCGACCTGATAAAGAGGTTTGCTGGGAGAGCCTTTGAGCATTCCCAGTTCGATCAGGACGTTTTCCACGCCCTGGACACCAAATTCAATCACCGAGGACGCCATTCTGGAGGGCGCCCCTGCTTCCACAGTGATGGTGTAGCATCGGACCCGACAGGCCGATCTGCGCAGCGAGCCCATTGGCCCCTTATTGGGAACGATCAGTTCACTCCCGAAGGCGCGTGCGATTTTCTTCACGGCTGGCAGGCTGCAATCCCCACGGACATTGGGATAGTTGGTCCTCTGCTGGGCAGCGGAATGGAGATCGATCCCATAATCACATTTGCGGATGATCTCGCGCATGAAAGTTGCTGCGATCCGGCCGGCCAGGCTTCCCTTGAGGTTTCCCGGAAAGCAGCGATTCAGATCCCTTCGATCGGGAAGGTTGCGCTGATTGGTTTCGAAACCGAATACGTTGACCACGGGGATCAGGATGACTGTCCCTTTGGTGAGCTGTAAGGTTTTCTGAAACATCAGCTCATGAACAACGCCGGTGCCGCTGAGTTCGTTCCCGTGAACGGCCGCACAAATAAACAGGGTGGGACCGGCCTTTGAAGCCCTCACCACCCTTAAGGGAATAGCGATGGGATCGCCGGTATAGGTTTCTGAGATCTTAAGACGAATATCGAGGACTTGACCGGGATCGATTCTGGTTTTACCGATCACCAATTTTTCTTTGGATTTCATAGCTCCCTACAACCCGTCCATATTGCCTTC
>JAZFTY010000172.1:0-3523 GCA_036446935.1 Acidobacteriota bacterium
GCGGTCGACGGAATGAGCTTCGATCTCCTCAAAGGCGAAACGCTGGGCCTGGTCGGCGAGTCGGGCTGCGGCAAGAGCACGGTAGGACGCGCCATCGTCAACATCCTGCGCGCCATGAATTACGGTGTGGAGATTTCCGGGCAGGTGCTCTACCACGACTCGGGGCAGACCGTAGACCTGAACCAGCTGAGCCGGTCGCAGATGCGTCCCTACCGCTCTGCCATCCAGATGATCTTCCAGGATCCCTATTCTTCGCTCAACCCCCGTTTGACGGTCAGCCAGATCGTGGAGGAACCTCTCAAGATCCATGGCAACTATTCCAAGAGTGAACGTCAAGATCGAGTGGCTTGGCTGCTGGAAAAGGTGGGTCTAACGAGCCGGCACGCCGGTCAGTACCCTCATGAATTTTCCGGTGGACAGCGCCAGCGTATCGGCATCGCTCGAGCCTTGTCGACAAATCCCAAGATTGTCATTGCCGACGAGCCGGTCAGCGCACTGGATGTATCCATTCAAGCTCAGGTTGTGAACCTGATGCAGGACCTGCAGGAAGAGTTCAACCTTTCTTATATCTTCATCGCCCACGATCTCTCGGTCGTCCGCCACATTTCCGATCGAATCGCCGTGATGTACCTGGGAAACCTCGTCGAGCTGGGACCAGGCGAGAGTGTTTACAAAAACCCCATGCATCCCTACTCCCGCGCCCTGCTTTCGGCCGTTCCCCGTCCCGACCCTACGGCCACCCACGAGGAAAGAATCCGCCTGGTTGGGGACGTCCCCAACCCCATCCGAAAACCCTCCGGATGCAGCTTTCATACCCGCTGTCCCATCGTCCGTCCGTCCTGCTCGGAAGAAGAGCCGACCCTGGAGATGAGAGAAGACCACGTCGTGGCCTGTCCGTGGGCGGACCTGACCCCCTGACCACCTGACCGCCTGACCACAGACGCTGAAGAGAGAACTGAGTGATGAGGACTGAGCGCAGACCGCATATCAGATAACACTGACAGATTAACTCCCCGCCCGTTGCCTGGATGTAACCCCTTGTTTACGTTTTGATCGAGTTACGGGCCCTGCCCAGAGACCTACTCACTCCTTCGAAAGCCCCAAATGACTGGACTTTTAAAAAAAGATCGGCATTTTTCGCCCATTGGAACGGAACTTGCTTTTCTTTGTGGCATGTCGAATAAATATCTAGTTCTAGCTGATATCGAAGGCGAAGTTAAGTTCCTGTGCATGAGGTCAAATGGATCCACAGAAGAAGTGGAACGACTCTGTTACGAGATGACAGAAAAGCTGTTCTCGAAACAGAAGGTAGGCAAGCTTTGGGTCGAGCCATGGCCCTTGGGCAGCATGACCAATCAGTCGCTTACGGGTTCCATTGAACCGTTCTTGACTAGACGGGCCAGTTAGTTTCTGAAGGACGTCACTTCAGCAATCTACTTTTTTCGGGTCTAATCCTCGATAGCAAACCGATCACTTGCATCTCGACGGGTTAATCCCCAACCAAACGGAAATTTCAGAGGGTAGGAGATAAATGGGGAATATACTTATGATCATTTCGCGCATCAAAGGGGGACTGATGCTTGGTGGCATTGGATTGGCCCTTTGGGAAGGTGCATTTGCACCGATGGACTGGGCAGTGCACTTCCTGGCAGCGATCTCGCCAACCTTCAGAGACGCCGTCTACCGAGAGGCGACCAAAGGCTTCGATTTGATGCACTCAGCCGCAAGTTTCACAATCCTGGCACTGACGGTTGTGGCGATCGGCTATGTCGGTCTCTGGGGCGCCCACTACCTTCTAAAACAGTTCAGCCCCAAGGAACAGCCTCAATCCCTTTTCCAATTCGCCAAACATCACATCATTTTCAATGCCGTTGCCATCATGATCATTCTGAGCAGTTTGATCGTGAACATGCAGCTAAGCTACAGCAAACAGGTCATGACCTACTCGATGAACTCGATCGAGGTGCTGGCATCGGAGATCCCGGATGCCACCCGCTTGCGACTGCGACTGGATTTCTTTTGCATTAGAAACGCCGACGATTTCTACCTCTTGAATGAAAAGCTTCACAAGCTGTCTGAGGAAACGGGCACTCAACTCCCGACCTTTAAACCCGTCTAAGTTCCTCTCTAACATTGATTTGTCTGGAGAAAATCGGTGGGGAGAGTTTGGGGACAGTCCCCGAATTCTAGAAGAATTCTTGGGACAGTCCCCAAACTCTCCCCGTTTTCTCCAGATGAATCCCAAGCTTTCCACACCCAAGAAGCCGCTCTGAGAGCGGCCTCTAAAACATCAGGAAAAAGCGAGCTAGCGACCCCGTCGGCCCCGGGCCATCACGATCTGACTGCCACCCTGACCATTGGGTTCTGTCCAGGCCACAAAGACCCCCTTCTGGTTGTCTCCCGCTAACGTAGGATAGGAAATGGAGGCCCCGTTGCCCGGAACGGCAGTTGGCGTCCCCACCTCGCCCTCATCACTGATTTCAGACACGTAGGCGGTCACCGGACCCCACTCATCCTCCTGACCCACGGCACGGCCTTCGAAAACCAGTAGAGCTCGGCCATCAAAGGCCTGACTCAACACCGGGTGATTGGCATAGACGATGCCCGAGGAGACGTAAACGGCTGGAGCAAAGCTGGCCCCTCCGTCATCCGACCAGGAGAGGCGAATACCAGGCTCTGAATCACCCCCACCCGTGAACCAGGCGATATAGAGCCGGTCTCCCACTTGAAGCAGAGAGGGCCCGGAATGGGGACAGCCCTCAATTTTCCAGTTGTCCTCGGCGACTCGCACCGGTGGATCAAAAGTCTCGCCACCGTCCCGGGAAGTGGCAACCACCATGTCGCGTATGCTCCCTGGGAAAATATTTCTCCAACTCACAAAGACCTCTCCCCCACTCCCAAAGGCCACGGGGGGTCTGCAACAGTCACAAACCTTCGGTGCCACGAGAATGTTCCGTCCGAAGCTGACTCCACGATCTGTTGATTTGGCGAGATAGACCGAGGTATTCGGGTCCGGATCATCCAGGCCGTCACGATCATCCAACCAGGCAGCATAGAGATCACCGTTGGGTGCCACACTCAGCGAGGCGAAGCCATTTCTGGATGGGACTTTCTTATCGGTGACCTGGAAGGGTGGATCAAAACGATAGCCCAGATCCAGAGAACGCGTAAACATCAGGTCTGTTTTCCCACCCTCGGTATCCTGCTCCCAAAGCACATACATCTCTCGGACATGTCCTAAGACCAAACTGGGACTGTTTTCGCCATGCGAACTGACGCTGGCTCCTGGCGCACTCAGGGGCTTCGGAGGGGTAAATGAGTCCCCGCCACTGCTGGAACTGAACAGACCTAATCGCGAGATTTTGTCTTCTGTGTAAACACCCAGCAGGAACAATTTTCCCGCAGCCCGCAGGGCGACACTGGGATGTCTCGAAGACTCGATTTGAAGAGGTTCCAAGATAGCCCGGGAGTCGGGTTCGAATCGGTAGGCTGGAGCAGAGGGAGTGGAGTTCGCCAACCCCTC
>JAZFTY010000173.1:0-2215 GCA_036446935.1 Acidobacteriota bacterium
GACTCAGGAACCACTTCTTCGACCACCACAAAGATCATCGCTCCTGCAGCGAAACCGAACGCGTAGGGAAGTAGGGGGCGGAAAAACAGAACTGCTGCCGCCCCAAGAACTCCTGCCACCGGTTCGACCACGGCCGACAGTTGCCCATACCAAAAGCACCTGAAGCGCGAGAATCCCTCCCGTCGAAGGGGCATGGAAACGGCAAGCCCTTCAGGGAAATTCTGAATGCCGATGCCCAGGGCCAAGGCCACGGCCATCCCAAAGGAACTTCCGTCCAGGTCTGCACTCGCAGAAGCAAATGCCACTCCAACTGCCAGCCCCTCCGGAATATTATGCAGGGTAATGGCCATGATCAGGAGGCTGGTTCGACGCCACGTCGTCTTGATTCCTTCCGCTTCTTCCTTACGAAAACCGATGTGAAGATGAGGCAACACCTTGTCGACTCCCCACAAGACGAACCCGCCCAACAGAAAACCGGTAGCGGCGGGAAACCAGGCGGGAAGGCTTTGTCCCTGAGAGATCTCTATGGCAGGTGCCAGCAACGACCAGTAGCTTGCCGCAATCATGACCCCGGCTGTAAAACCGAGCATTCCATCGAGGGCTTTCCGGCTCAGTTGCCTGGTGGTAAAGACCAGACCTGCGCCCAGCGCCGTCATCCCCCAGGTGAACAGTGTCGCCAGCAGGACCTGAAGGACGGGGTGCAGATCCCGAAAGTCATTCATTATTTCGTGCCTATTCGCCGGGACTCTTCATGAATTTGGGTCGTAGGCGCAAAACGGTTCCGATGCCAGATAATCTCCCGTCATGGCAAAGGCGCGGGCCCGCGAGCCGCCGCAAAGTTCCCGGAACCGGCAGATGCCACATTTACCTTTCAGAAGATCGGGGATCCGCAATTCACAGAAAGCCGGGTGGAGTCGGTAGACCTCCGCGATGGACTGCCGCCGTACGTTACCGCATTCCAAGGGTAGAAAGCCGCTGGGATAGATATCTCCTTTATAATTGATAAAGAGGTGGCCCTTTCCGGCATTGACTCCCTTGGGAGCCAGACCGATGCTTCCTCCCGGTCCGAAGTCCCGACTCATATGGGAAGGTAGATGCTGGGATACCGGCTTGGCCGGCGTACCCGACGAGCTGGGGTTGGCTTGTTGATCATGACGCTCAACCAGATAGCGCCGATAATGAGGGGCTTCGGTGGCTTTGACAATGAAATCAACACTTTCGGCAAAGTCGGCCAGTTTCACAAAAAGGCTCTCGAACTGCCGGCCATTCATCTGGTTAAGCTGGCTGCCCCGCCCCATCGGCACCAGGAAGAACACCTCCCAGAAGACCACCTCGAGTTGGCGCACCAATTCCGCCATCGCGTCAAACTGCTCCCAATTGTATGAGCTAAAAGTGGTGTTAATCTGCAGGGGGAGCCCTACTTCCCTTGCGTAGCGGCTACCCTCCAACGTGATCTCGAAGGCTCCCGGTACCCTTCGAAAGGTGTCGTGGATCTCAGGGTTGGGGCCGTCCAGGCTAAGGGCCATTTGATGTAGCCCGGCATCTTTGAGTCCCTGGACCAGGGCGCGGGTCAGCAGCGGTGTTGCCGCCGGGATGGTGGCCATGCGCATGCCCAGATCGCTTCCATGGCGGACCAACTCACAAAGATCTTTGCGCTTGGCAGGATCACCACCCGAAAGGACACAAATTGGGGTCCCCATCTCAGCTAACTCCTCCAGGACTCCAAACCCTTCTCGGGTCGTCAACTCTCCCGGAAGTGCCTTGGGAATGGCCTCGGCTCGACAGTGGTTGCAGGCCAGGTCACAGGCCCGTGTCGTTTCCCAGATAGCTACAAAAGGTGTTTTCTCAAAATCAGTCCCGGAAAGCGCGGGATGACCTCCATTACTTTTCATCTCCTACTCCTTTCTTCCCCAAGACTCGTGTCCTCACACCGAGGTATCTAGCAACATCGGTTCCAACGCGTTGTCCCGCTCTCACACCCCTTTCGACGGCATGAGGCACAGAATAAATGGGGCAAATGCCCCGCGTCGCGGGCTATAATAGGGGGAATACGACCCACTCCGGCTTGAATTGGAAGAGAGGTCAGAGTCGATACTCCTGATGTTTTCACGGTCTCCAAACAATCGATCAGCGATTGGTGCCAATGTTGCTAAAGATTTCCCTGTGTGGACCTACAGACTGGCGAAACAGAGGAACAATAAGGGTTAAATGATAA
>JAZFTY010000174.1:0-4586 GCA_036446935.1 Acidobacteriota bacterium
GGAAGCAAACTGTCTCGCCTCCAGGTTATCTTCCTCTTTGATGACCTCAATGAGCAGCGGAGTGGCCACGGGTCCCAGACTGCCGAGTAGTTGGACGGCCTCTTGCAGCCGGGTGGGTTCCTGTGATTTGAGGTTCTCCGAAAGTACCCGCCGAGTTTCGGGCTCCAGTTCACGAATGAATACGGGATGGGTCCCTTCTCCTCTTTCCTGTAGTTGTCGCTGGCGGTTGCCGAGATGGGTGAAGGTTCGGCTGGCTCGCCTGTAGTCCGCAACGTGGATGAGGCTGGTCGCGGTTTGGTAAAGCAGGGTGCCCATTTCCTCAAGTAGTCGGGGTTCCTCCTCTTCCGCCAAAACAAGGAGAAGGGGATCTGTCAACAGTTCCACTAACTGAGGCTGTGAGGCAAGGCCCAAATCTTTCAGCAAACTGCCACAAACATGGATGACCTTGGTGCGGATCGTCGGGGTCTGGAGTGCAAAGTCCTGAAACAATTGGTGGATGATCTGTCCAGACTGTTCTTCATCTCCTTTGAGAAAGAGATCGCGCAGCCTCGTTTCTGCGGATTGCAAGAAAGCGTCAGTGAGCTGTTCTGTTTCGGGTCCTACAATCACCGGTCCTGATGGGCCTGCTGCGGCAGAAGGTCGGATCTGCTCAGGTTCTAAATTTGCCTCGGGTGCAGGCTCTTCCGAGGGCACTTCCTGGCCTGTCCCAGTACCAAACGTCTTCTCCAGAATTCCATAGGTGCGCTGGTCAAAAAGGATTCCGGTTAGCCTATGCGTCCTGGCTAATCGATGCCAGACCTCACCATCAAATCCATCGACTGGAGGTTCACGAAGTGCCGCAATAAAGATTCTCAATTCTTGAGTGGAGACGTGTTTCAGAAAGGACAAACTTCTGAGTCCCATGGCTTCCAACAGGCGGAGAAATCCATCAGCGATGGCCTTGAAATCCTTGGTATCCACCTTTTGGCCGTTGACCAAAAGGGCCTCCTGGACCCGCGCCAAAGTGAGGGCGGGCCGTTTCTCTAGAAGGGTTTCAAGAACTGCTCGCAGCTCTTCAATGGAATCGGTGATCACCTGGCTCTCTGGAGGGTAGAGCTTAATATTGGTCGAGGTCGTCAGCAGACTCCGGACGAGGCTGGGAAGCTGGGTCAACTCCTTCTCATCCAGCCCTCGATCAGTGGCACGCAAGCTGGCAGACCCGTTCCCGGGTACAGATGAGGCCGCCCCCGGCGAGATCCCGGCGACTGTAGGCCTTCCGGCCGATCGCACCATGGTGGTGTAGCGTACCTGTTCGAGTTCGATGTTCAGGAGGTCGTGCTCCGCCATAAAACGCTGCCAGAAACGCCGATCGATCATTTTCGTGCTGACCTGATCCAAGGACTCCAGCATAACCCTCAGCTCGTCTCCGGTGAGACCTCGAGAAAAGGCTATGCCCTGCAAGGAGAGACGGGTCATGAGGATGGCAAGAGTCTCGGCGACGGATTTGAATTCAGAGACGTCCAAGGGCTCGCCGTTCACGGACAGAACCTTTTTGGCCTGGGTGATATTGAGGCGGTCATTGTGAACCAGGATCTTGTCAATGGAATCCTTGAACTCTTCGGTAGCACTAACGATAGCCGGGCTGCCAGATGGGTAGAGCTTGATCTTACGATGGGTCGTCAACAGCCCACGAATCACCTCTGGAACATGGACCAGGGCGGCGGGATTCAAGGGGACGTCCTGAGGACCACCATCGGACAACCTTCCGCCCGTGTAGTCTATGGCTTCTTCCGCATTGAATATTTTCTTATCGTAGGCCTGTTGCGAGTCACGGTAAAAGCGGGCCTTTTCCTGGTTAGCCGAGAGCTGGAAATGGTAGGCAAGGGTGGCAGCCGAAAGAAGGAGACGTTGGGCATTACGGGTTTCCTGGTACTTCCCGACACGCTCGTGCAGTTCCTCTTTTCGCTTTTCCTGGATTGCGCCGTAGGTGATGTCCAAAATACGTCTGCTCAAAAAGCGAATGGTCTCATCATTCATCTGGTACTGTGACCCAATCAGACCTTGAGCAACAGCCTGATCGATGAACTCCGTGACCTGTGTCTCCTTGGTTTCGGAACTTCCGGCCAGCATGCTCAGGGAGACATGTTCCCCAAAAGTGGAGGCTTGGTCGAGTAATTTCCTGCTCTCCTTGTTGAGGACGGCGATCTTGTGGCTGACGATTTCCTCCAGGGATCTGGGCAGATAGTCTTCCTCCAGAGATTCGAGACTCCACACTTGGCCAGTGAGAGCAATCTTTCCGCCCAGGATCAGCTTACGCATGATCTCGCTGACAAAGAGAGGATTCCCCTGGGTGAGCTGGGCCAGTTGCTCCTCAAAACCCTCCGGCAAACGCATCTGAGGAAAAACCCGCTGCAAATGCTGTCCGATGTCGGTGGCCGACAGAGGGGTGAGGGATACCCTATCGATGTTCAGTTCCTGATGGTGTGCGGCAAAGAAGTGCTCAAGTGGGACTGGCTGTCTCTGAGTTTCAGCCTGCCGTATCGGCATGGCAGCCCCACAGATAAAAAGCGGAATGTCCTGACGTATGAGCAGCCTCCGCAGCAAGAGAAGTGTGGCCTCATCACTGAAGTGACAATCATCGA
The DNA here is from genome assembly GCA_036446935.1 of Acidobacteriota bacterium. Lineage (GTDB taxonomy): Bacteria > Acidobacteriota > UBA6911 > RPQK01 > JADFOI01 > JADFOI01. Next base: position 2,622 of record JAZFTY010000174.1, read on the forward strand.
TAATGAGAATAAGGGGGTGGGAATCGAGAAGCCTGAGAATCATATGGATCAACGTGGCAAAAAGTGCATTACGTTGAGTCTTGGGATCTTCTGGCTCAAAACGAGCGCTGGGTTCCGCCAGCTGTGGCAAAACGTAGGATAAGTAACTGAGTTCCTTAGGAGTCAGCTCATTCAGGATCTCTATACCCTTGTCGGGACGCTGATTCATGATCTCAACCAGGATATTGGTGGTCAGGTAGTAGGGACGAAAACCCTCCTGGGGAACCCCGTTTACCTTTATAATGACCCTGTCGCCGGCAGCCAAGTTCAGCCCCAGAACTTTTAAGAACTCGCTCTTACCCATCCCTGCGGCGCCCTCGATGAGAAGAAATTGGTTTTTACCCTGGCTGAAGTTCTCCAGCGCCTCTTTCACCCTTTCCTGTTGAGTCTCGCGGCCGGAGTCGTTGACTCCATCCAGTCGCTGGACAGCTGTCTTAGGAAATACCTCCTGGGGAGAAACCTGCCCGGCGTCAACGAGGCGCGCCCGCCCAGACTTCTTGGCGAAATACAGCGCAGTATCTGCTGTCTGTATGAGGGCGTTGCCCGTCTGGACATCGGCAGGAGCCGAGGCAACCCCTATACTGAGCGTGATCGGGAGTTGACCAACGATCTCGTCCAAGTGAAGGGGTTCTTCCTTGATCCGCTGGAGTATTTGTTCGCCAACTTCCAGTGCCGCTCGCTTATCGGCAGCGGGCATGAGAACGATAAACTCATCGCCTCCGTAGCGAACCGCCAGGCCATTCACTCCAGCCACTTCCTTGATCAACTTGGCCACCCAGACCAGCGCCTGATCGCCAACACTATGACCGTAGGTGTCGTTAATTTGCTTCAAAGAGTCCACGTCCATCATAAGCAACGACACGGGTTCTCTCTCCAGAGAGTCCCACTGGATCTTGTGTTGTAAGTATCTGCGAAGAAAACGGCGGTTGTAGATGCCTGTGAGCTCGTCTTCAAAGATCAGGCGAGAGGGATCCGTGTTCACGTGCTCCAGAAAATAGAGGAGATCCTGGTATTCCATGCTGTTCAGCCGTTAGTCAAGAGTGAAAAAAGTCTGCCTCCTTGCGAACTTGCGGACATATACTACTAGAAGTTACGGATTCCCCAAATCTTCCTGACTTTCGAATAATTATTGTCGCGGATCGAATTCGATGGGAGAGTTTCGAAAATCTCTACTTGAGTTTCTGGCCTGTTTGACCGTTTTGACCGAAAGGACAGGAGTTGCACGCGATCGCCCAGGAACTGGTGGAAAAGGGACTTGTCGAAGCCGGGTTCGAACTGCTGCACCGGGAAGACTCTGTCATCGAAAATTCGCAGTCAAGCCTGGTGGCGGCGCGCCGACCGCCCCCTTGAAGTGGGAAGGAGGAGCGGTCCCTGAGCAAAAACCTCGACATCGTACAGGGTGGTTTGCTATCCTGAGCTGTCACCACCTCATCTTGCGAACATTGATTTCGGAACGGAAGTCGGAAGGATTCGAAGGTCTATGAACATTTTGCTCTACAACCCCGACAACCAGATGACGCGGAACTACATGCCCCATCTCTGGATGTTCGTTCTCAAGGCCCTGACTCCACCACAGCATAAGGTGTTTCTGATCGATGGGAATGCCCAGCCCATCAACGAGCAAGAGATGGCGCGGTTCATCCAAGAAAACGAAATCAAACTGGTGGGAATCGGAGCCATGACGCGAATGGCTGCCAGCGCCTACCGGATGGCGGATGCCATCCGCGCCACCGGTGCTCTGCTGGTGATGGGAGGGCCCCACGTCAGTGAAGTACCCGACGAGCCGATCGGACGAACAGAGGAACCCCGCCACGCCGACGCCGTCGCCATAGGTGAGGTTGACGACATCTGGGCAGACATCGTTGGAGATGCAGAGCGAGGCCAACTCCAGGAAGTCTATCGCCACACCGACGAGTCGGGCAAGGA
>JAZFTY010000175.1:0-2675 GCA_036446935.1 Acidobacteriota bacterium
GGCCTCTCTTTGAGCGATTTCCCACTCATAAACCCCTCCCAGTAAAAGGGCCGAGGTGACGCCATGGGCTAAGTACAGTTCTGCCTCATAACCATAATAGTGGACATGGGCATCGGTCAGACCAGGGATGATGAACTTACCTTTGGCGTCAATGACTCTCGCCCCATCGGGACGACGAACCTGATTTGCTGGCCCTATATCCTGAATTCGCCCATCGCCAAGAACAATGATCCAGCCTTTCTGAGGCCCGCTGCCCGTACCGTCGATAATCGTTGCCCCCTCAATGACGACAACCTCTCCTGGGCTCCTGATCTGTGCGATAACCGCTGGAAAAAAGGTATTCAAGAGGAAAAGAGAAACCCCAAGCAGAATGGTCGCAGGATTCTTCTCAAGCATGCTGTGCCCTTTCTGGAATAGACCCGGACAGGATTGATTTTCGGGCCGATTCTATCTTGCTCAAAAAACCCGGTCAAGGATCGGCCAGACCTCAGGGGAGCCGCCAATCAGGCATTCGCCTTCCCTTCCAGGAATCCACGTACGAGGTGTGATGAGTGTCACCACCTTGCATGCTTAAACTGGCTAAATTAGAAGCTGGAGCTTTTATGATGAAACACTATCTCACAAGTTTATCTCGCACCCTGTTCGCCGGCGGCCTACTCCTTGTCCTGACCAGCAGTCTTGGCTGCTCGAAGGTCTCGAGCGTGAACCCCTTTAAAGGGGATCCTACGGTTCAGGTACAGAGTTCAACCGTCAACATTCGACAATCCGCCACCACGAATTCGAAAATAATCACAACCGTGAAGCGGGGCGATAACCTCAAGGTGACCGATAAAACTGCGTCTTGGTACAAAATCAAAACCAAGGCAGGCAAGACCGGTTGGGTGCACGCCAGCCTGGTCAAATAGTTCCATCCCAATAGAATCCAGCTCGTTGAAGGCTACAAGAGTAGGAGACTGAGATCTCTGCCTCCTATCTGCCGTTCTATCCTATCCCGCCGTGTCCCGTCTCATCGTGGACGATCCTCACTTCCTTATTTTCCACGAACGACCTTAGAGTCCTTTCGAAACTTTTCAGCCAGTAAATCCTTCTTCCCTATGATTCCAACATTTCTGAATCGGCATCGTTTGAACATACAGTCTTTGAAGGTCACCGCTCCTATGAATTGATCCTGATTAATTTCGATCAGGACGCTGTTGGGATCCCCGAAGAAGGAGGAGTCTGTTAAAACAGTTCCATCCCCAAAATGGATGACTGCAGGGCCCACGAAGTCACGATTCTCATAGACCTTGTCCTCTACAAGCGGCGTTCTCTCCGCTAATTTGGTCAGATAAATCCTTCCCGGTTTCCGATAACCCGCCAGCAGGATTAATCCCACTCCGAGTAGGGACATCGCTAGAGTTCCCCACCCGGTATCCAAAAACGCAACTCCTGCGGAGACCCATCCTTGGGTAACGCGGTCGCCGCCGCCAAGGAGTTCGCTAACGAAATCGATGTCGTCGAGAAACTCAATCATCCGCCAAATGGGCTTGGCAAGGAAAACGATCCAGCCCAGCAAGGCAATCGGCTTGTGGAGGTTCTCGGTAATACGCCAAGCCATCCTCCCATTATAATCCCACCTGGTGTCACCAGATCATTAGGTTAGGGGGTAACAGAAAATAAGAGAATCGGTCAGGAGACCGAACGAATTAGCCCGTGTTTCTTCCCTACACCAGCCGGGGTCGTGCCACATGCACCTTTATGGTCCGACCTTCCACTTCAGTGCCATCCAGATTTTGGATTGCTTTTTCAGCCTCAGATTTAGTGCCTCGTAGGCCAGGAAAAGTTTTCCAGTATCTGGCCGGTCACGTGATAGGGCAAGCCGTTAACGAAGAGCCTTTTTGTCATGGCCGCTTTGACTCGCGGCCCGATTCAGGTGCAGCTGTGGTCTATCCCAGGATTCCACTTGTAGCAAGGAGAACACTAAGCAGGTAGGTTGTGACCAGCACCGTCAGGGTCAACAGCACCGGAGTCACAACCAGGAAAACAGCAACCAAGGTAACTTTTTGGATCATATTGCCTCCCTTTTTACAACCACTGCGGGGTAAAGGTCTCGGCAATGCTTTGGAGCTTTACGACAACTTTTGCCCCCCAACACGGTGCCAACGCTGGATAAAGCGGAATCCGAGGATAGCCAGATCGCGCCCAGTCATGCAAACTTTGTTGTTTCCAAGTAAGATACGGGGAGGTTGTGGGTTCGATTCCGAGGGCAACCTTCTCGAAACCGTTATTGTTTTTAGACCATGATGATTAACAAAGTTCTTCTCACTACTTGTACGCTCGGGATGATCTTCTGTACATACGGTCTCTTACCCGGATTTGCATTCCCCCCTTCTCCTCAATTACCCACCAGCAACAACTTTAACGCCAAGCTTCCCGATGGCGAGGGACGGCTATACGTGCAGACCCTTTGCACTTCCTGCCATGACCTGGAACGGGTCGTCAACCAGCTCAAAACTCTCGACGGCTGGACGGCAACGGTATCCGATATGCTGAGTAGGATTTCTCCAGACATGGAGAAGGAAACCGTCATCATCTCCGACTATCTATCCAGCCACTATGGACTCGTCACTTCCACCGTTCTGACCCGGGTTCACTCGTCCTTGGAACAAGGCGATTTGCCGGCAGCGGAGAGCCTG
>JAZFTY010000176.1:0-2067 GCA_036446935.1 Acidobacteriota bacterium
TAGAAAAAAGAGCTGCTGGGATTGGTATTGACATAGACCCCACCCGCCACCAGTTGTTGCCAGGCCACTATCTGCCCTATCAGAAAAATCATACCCAGGCCGGTGGTGGCCCACCACCAGCCCTGAAAACGGGCTTGAACCTGACGCCAGCGGCGAGCCTTTTCCAGAGTGAAACTGCTGGCCAGCAAAACCATCGAATTGAGCCACAGGATCCCCGGGAAAGCGGTCGCCCGCCAGTCGTCGGAGAGGCCTTTGCGCACGACATAGGCGCTGGTGAAGGCGGCAAACAACATAATGATAGCGGCCAGACCCAGCATCATGCCGGTATAGTAGCGCTGGTCGGATAAGGACCCGGGGCGCCCAGCTCCGTGGTCTCCATTTCCGCCAGAATCCCCTTGATCAAAACCGTCACCTGATCCTACAGGGGATTGGGCTTTGGGTTTGGGGAGTGGAGGGGCGATTGTGGCCATGGCTTAGCTCGCGGATGTTTTCTGGGAGGTCTGCATCGAAAAGTCTTGAGGTTCGCCTGGCACACTGTATTCGTAAGCTCCCCGATAAACCACCGGCAATTTCCCGGCAAAATTGTCATGGGGTGGAGGCGAGGGAATCTCCCATTCGAGGGTGGTCGCTTGCCAGGGATTGATCTCCGCCTTTTTGCCTTTGAAAAGGCTCCAGAAAAAGTTGATGAGAAAAATCAGCTGGGAAGCGATGGTGATGAAGGCTGCGATGGTAATGAAGAGGTGAATCGAGGCCAGGGGCTCCAGAAAATCAAAGCCGGTCAGCTCGGGATAGCGGCGTGGATTGCCCGCCATGCCCAGAAAATGCATGGGCGTAAAGATGCAGTAGACGCCGACGAAGGTCAACCCGAAGTGCACCTTCCCCCAGAACTCATTCATCTGCCGGCCGAACATCTTGGAAAACCAATAATAGGTCCCTCCGAAGATTCCAAAAATGGCGGCTACACCCATGATGATGTGAAAATGGGCCACCACAAAATAGGTGTCGTGCAGGTAAATATCGGTTGAAGGTTGATTCAAGAACAGGCCACTGACCCCACCGGTGACAAAAAGAGAGACGAATCCGATGGCAAAGAGCATGGGGCTGGTCATGCGAATGTTGCCACGCCAAAGGGTGCCCAGCCAGTTGAAGGTCTTGATGGCGGAGGGGACGGCAATGACGGTCGTCATCAGTGAGAAAAAGATAGCCGTGTAGGGACTCATCCCACTCATGAACATATGGTGTCCCCACACCATAAAGCCCAATATGCCGATGCCAAACAGTGCGTAGACCATGGCCCGGTATCCGAAAATCGGTTTGCGTGAGAAGGTGGAGAGAAGCTGGGAAGCGACCCCCATACCGGGAAGAATGGCGATATACACTTCGGGATGGCCGAAGAACCAGAACAGATGCTGCCAGAGCAAGGGAGATCCCCCCTTGTGGTCGATGAGCTGATCACTGACGACCAGGCCACCGGGGATGAAGAAGCTGGTTCCCGCCGATCGGTCCATCAGCAACAAAATGCCGGCGGCCAGCAACACCCCAAAGGCCAGCAGGCCCAGGATGGCGGTCACAAACCAGGACCAGACGGTCAGGGGCATCCGCATGAGGGTCATTCCCTCGGTTCGCATATCGATGGTGGTGGTGATGAAGTTCAAGGCTCCCAGCAAGGCGGCCACGCAAAAAATGGCGATGCTCAGGACCCACAAGGTCTGGCCCGTCCCCAATCCGGGACCGGCGATTTCTCCTAAGGCACTCAGGGGCGGATAGGCCGTCCATCCCGAGATGGGAGCCCCTCCAGTGACGAAAAATGCGGATAGCAAAACCACCAGGGCCACAAAAGTAAGCCAAAAGGAGAGCATGTTCAGGATCGGAAAGGCCATATCGTCGGCCCCGATCTGGATGGGCAGAAAATAGTTTCCAAACCCACCCTGGGGAGCCGTGGTCAAGACAAAGAAAACCATGATGGTCCCGTGCATGGTTAAGAAGGCAAGATAAAACTCCGGCGTCATCACGCCGCCCGGAGCTCCCATCGGGAAAAAAGTTTCCAGCAAAGGGATTTCCGTGCCC
>JAZFTY010000177.1:0-2094 GCA_036446935.1 Acidobacteriota bacterium
CGAGGTGTTGCTTTCTTTGAAGGTCTCACCGAGCAGGAGCTCACCCTGATGCTGGAGGCCATTGCTCAGATGAGCGGCAAATCCATTGACCGAGGGTTCTGGAAACGTCTTGCCAAAAAACAGGACCTTTCGCATATTGAATTCAAACAGATGGGCCACAGCTACACGGCTTCTGCAGAGCCGGGTGAAGCGTCAACGGGCGTCGGAAGCTTCGGTCTGGGGGGCATCGGCCCAGAGGGCCTAGGCCCAGTGGGCATGGCAGCCGGGGGCACAGGGGGCACAGGTCCTGAGGGCAGCGGTCCGGGGAGTACCCACCCGGGAAATCTAGGCCATCCAGGCCCGGCGGGTATCAGCTCAGACAGCTCAGGCCCAATGGGCCCAGGACCGGCAACGCAGCCGGACGATGGGACAGTCACACCTCAACACCAAAGCGGCTCGTCAGTCGCAGCGGATCCCACATCGGATGGGCAGGATCTTCCAGTGTCGGGCCGGGAGCCTAGTTCTCAGAACGGTCCGGAACCAGGCAGAACCCGCCAAATCGATGTTGCAAATCTCAAGATTGCAACCGATGGTATGGACCTGACAGACGAGTTTCTGGAGTCTGCAGAAGAGAAATTGAGCGACCTCTTTCTGAAAGGTGACGAGGAGGAAGCGGGCCAAATCGTCACCCAGTTGTTCCAGGGATTCGTACATCGAAGTAACGAGATCCGAAGCAAGGTCATCCAGATCTGTGATCGTTTGTTGCAGGATCCGAGTCTTGCCTCTCAACCTCAGTTAGTGGAACTGCTGACAGATCCACTTCTGGGCGTTCTCATGGAAGAGGAAGATCTCGGGCTTCTTGGAGCAATAGGCGCATTGCTCTCCCGAACCGCCAGCAACCACATCCAGTTTGGCGACTATCGGCGGGCGGGTCGAGTCCTGACCTACCTGCGCAAGTGCCAACAACAGCTGCAGGAAAAAGGAATTCAAGAGGCAGGAGCAAAGGAATTGGTGTCTTTCCAGGAGCTAGATCCGAAAACCCAGCAACTTCTTTTGGAGGATTTAAAATCCCAGGAATCCAATCGTATGCAGGAGGCGACCCAGTTGCTCGATGGTTTGGGACCCCTTGCTTTCTCCATGCTCATCGAGATCATCAAGAAGGAAGATGATCCCAGAATACGACAGATTGCTTGCCATCTGCTAAGCGAAGGAGGAGAAGAGACAGCCGCGCTTCTCAAACGTGAATTGGTACTGGAGGGCTTTGCCCAACAGCGCGTGCGAATCCTGGAGGTGATCGATGTGATCACCAAGGATCTCAGAAAGGAGCTGGCCTTTGTCCTGGAGGACGAAAGTTCCAGGGTACGACGAGCCGGATTTCTTCTCTTGGAACGTTTAAACGACGAGCGCCTGACGCCCTTACTGGTCGATTATGCAAATCACAGAGATTCGACGATCGCCATTGCGGCGATCAAGTCATTGGGAAAAATCCAACCTGCCGGTGCAGCAGGTGTGCTTGTTGCCCTGCTCCATTCTGCCAAGGAAACGGACCGGTTGGTGGCTGCCTGCCGAGCTCTAGGGCAGATTGCTGACCCGGCAAGTGTTGACGCGCTGGCCAAGGTCATCGCTCTGACAGGCTTTTTCTCGTTCCAAAAACCGAAAGATCCCCTGGTCCGTGCCACCGCCGCCTTCGCTCTAGCCCAAATACCTGATCCTCGAGTGGCTGAAGTACTCACGTCCCACCTGAAAGACAGCGACTGGCGCATTCGACAGACTGCCCATGAGATCGTGAACGGCCAAAGCCCCTCTGTTCCCGGTTAGCCAAGCCGAAAACGTCAACCCCAGTTTACAGCTTTGGCCCATCTGTGCCCTCGGACCCTCAAAATCAGAGTCCATGGGTGAGCTAACTCTCCCAAGGACTAGTTTAACGTATTGAAATATATAAAGTTAACTAAACCACTGACACCCCTTCGAAAAGGCCGGGAAGTGGCATAGTACGTGCTTTCTACTTGTCCGATGAACAACGAAGCATTTCGCTATTATGCTCGCCTGCAAAAGGTCAAGCACCTTGTCGAGGAACATTACTCAGAAAAGATCCCCCTTCAAAGAGCTGCCAGC
>JAZFTY010000178.1:0-3064 GCA_036446935.1 Acidobacteriota bacterium
AGCGCCATCTTCCCAAACATGGGCTGTACCAGAAACATGAGGGCCGCACTGAGAAACAAGGTAACAGGGTAGAGGGTCAACACAATGGACATTCTCCCTAGTCGGGACGAGACACCAGTTGTTCAATCCAAACCGCGGTAGTTCTTCAACTCGCTTTGATACCGAAAACAAGAGCAGTGACTCGACTCACGGATGGCGGTTCGAGACTCCGAAAGTTATCACAGTGGGCTGCGCCTGCCGTTCTTTTGTGAAAATGGTTTGGCCGGGAGCAGGCGTGGCTACATCTGTGTTAACGCCGGGATCGATACCTCCAGCACATCAGAAGGTGAGATCACCCTTTTGCCCCAAGACCCCGATCATTCGGCAGCCGAGATTCACGACTATTTTTGGGAAAGAAGCTGGGGTCCAGTTCGCCGTCATTCTGTCGGACACCGTTGCCCTGCATGGGAAGCTTGCTTGCTCCCTGCTCTGCAAAGCTCGTAAGGGTCAGCCCTCCAGACCCAGAATGCGAGAGCCATTGGCCCAGAGAATCTTCTGCTTGGCTTCCTCACTGAGGGAAAGGTTCCGAAAAGCCTTCAGATTGGCACCCATGTCGGCTCCTGGCCAATCCGTACCGAAGAGTACCTTGTCGGCCAGACGTTCCAAATCAGGCCAATAATCGAGTAGTCGTTTGGGGGGTAAGCCAGAAATGTCGAAGTAGACGTTCTTGTGCAGGCGTACCAGAGCAGCAGCCCGATCGTACCAGAGCATTCGCCCACCGTGGCACATGATGATCGTCAGCTCTGGAAAATCTACGGCCACATCATCCCAGAAAAGCGGGTCTCCATACTTGAGTCGGGAACCAGCGAAAACAGAACTCCCGGTGTGTGCCATGACCGGTATTCCGAGTTCTTGTGCCTTGGCGTACAAAGGATAGAGAAACGGCTGGTTGGGATAAAAGTAGGCGTATGTGGGATAAAGTTTGAGTCCGCAAAAGCCGTGCTGGCGAACCGCTTTATCCAATTCAGCCGCCGGATTGAGAACCATATAGGGATTAAAGGTGCAAAAGGGTATTAAGCGGCCATTTGTGGGCGCCGTAAACTGCTGGATATGGTCATTCGGTATGATAGCTGAAGTAATCACGGCAGTCTCGGCCAGCACCACGGCATGATCGACGCCCGCATCATCCAGGAGAGCCAGGAAGTTCTGAGGATTTGCATAACGTTCTGCAAACTCATCAAACTTATCCAGATCTCCTCCCTGGTTGTCACTCATGAATGCCTTGTACCCAGCCGGCATGTTGGGGTCTGGACGAACCGCATGAGTGTGAAAATCAAGAATCATTCATGACGACCTTTCTATTATGAGCTGCCCTTGGGTGGGGATTGTAATGGGGAGGAGACAAAGCGTCAACGGTCGGGTTCGGGCTATCGCCAATGTGCCTTGAGTCGCGCCCTTGAATGGTTTCACCTGCCATCGACCGATGGTCTTGCTGAAACGTAGAGTTCTTCTCTTTCCCTAAGGGTTAGTCATTCAGCCTGGTGATCGCATCCAAACCGGGGTAGACTTTCAACTCAACCTGATCGCGGAAAAAAGGGCAGTCCCGCCTGGCGCAGGTGGTGCCCAGGACCCTGATTTTGATCTTTTCCAGGGTGTCTGTGTTGCCTTACATTTTACTGCCTCACTGTGGGATGGTGATGGGGCAAGGGATCGTTTCATGAATTCCATTAAACGCTCGTCGATCCGGGTCATGGTCTGCGGTACTTCGATTCTGGCCCTGGCCATTGGAATTCGGCTCAGTTTTGGGTTGTTCCTGCAACCCATGTCCCAGACCCTGGGCTGGGGCAGAGAGACCTTCGCTTTTGGCATCGCCCTGCAAAACATCCTGTGGGGTGTGACCCAACCCTTGATGGGGATGTTGGCCGACAAATACGGGGCCCGCAAGGTCGTCGCCATGGGTGGGTTGGGCTACTGTCTTGGATTGTACCTGATGTCTCAGGCCACCTCTCCCCTGGCCCTGAACCTGACAACGGGGCTGCTCATCGGGGTCAGTCTCAGTGCCACATCCTTCGCGGTGGTGCTGGGGATGGTAGGACGGGCAGTGAGTGAACGAAACCGCAGCATGGCCCTGGGTCTTGCCTCGGCAGGGGGCTCGGTGGGGCAAGTCCTCATCCTACCCATTGGACAAGCCCTGATTACCGCCTATGGATGGGTTCTGGCTCTGGGGGGGCTTGCTGCCATTGCCTTTCTCATGGTTCCCCTGGCTGCGGCCATGGGTCCCAGTGAGAGGAAGAATCGGAAAGAACTCAAAGAGCAGTTGATCCGTCATGCTCTGGCAGAAGCGGGTCTCCATCGGGGATATTGGTTGCTGATGGCTGGATTCTTCGTTTGTGGTTTTCATGTGACCTTTATTGCCACCCACTTTCCGGCCTATATCGTGGACAGCGGCCTGTCTCCCGGCCTGGGGGCGACGGCGTTGGCCCTGATCGGTCTCTTTAATATCATCGGTTCCTCTTTTTGGGGTATCGTGGGAGGAAAATACAGCAAGAAATATAGTTTAAGCTCGCTCTATCTTGCCCGTGCAGTTTTGATTGCTGCCTTGGTGTTCTTTCCCGTCTCCAACCTTTCCGTCCTGGTTTTCGCCTCAGGAATGGGCTTCCTGTGGCTGGGAACGGTGCCACTGACCAGTGGCTTGATCGGGCAGATTTTCGGAGTTCGATACCTCTCGACGCTGTTCGGAATCGTCTTTTTCAGCCATCAGATCGGCGCCTTCCTGGGAGTGTGGATGGGGGGCTATATCTTTGATGTCACCGGCTCTTACGATATCGTCTGGTATGTGTCCATTGTCCTGGGAGTTCTATCCGCATTTTTGCACTGGCCCATAAATGAACAACCGGTTGCCCGATTGGCATTGGCCGGAGAAAGCAGCTAAAAGAAGAGGAAGAGCAAGAGAGCGGCCAGGAGGGTTCCCACCATTGCCACCCCGTAACAGAGGACCGCAACCGGAGTTTTCAGGTTCCGGAGTCCCAGGTCCATGAGCACGAATCGAAAGCGGTGGGCCCAGTGAAAAAGCGGCAGCGAGATG
>JAZFTY010000179.1:0-2515 GCA_036446935.1 Acidobacteriota bacterium
ATTCAATTGACCCTGGCCGAAGCCCCGGAAGGCACTTCTCCGAGAGATTACGCCAGGAGTTTGGCCGAGCAGTCGGGCGTGGAATTGCTGGAAGGGGAGAACACCCGCATCAATGGCTATCGTGCTTTTATAGGCACCTACCGGTTTCAGGATTCCCAGGGAAATCAACTCATCGGGCTAGCCGCCTTCATTGACTTCAGGGGAAGGCTCTATCAGATCCTCGGTCTGGCCCCCAACCAGAGTTTCTCCAAATACGCCAGGACATTCGAAGACAGCCTCACCAGCTTTTCCAGATTAACAGACCAAAAGCTTTTAAATGTTCAACCCGATCGGCTGCAGATTCGCACGGCCCGGCGGGGGCAAACCCTGGGTCAGATTGCACGAGATGTGAACAATCCCCGGATGAATGCGGAGGCGCTGTCTCGACTGAATCGTATCGATATCGATCAGACTCTGAGGGCAGGCACATTGGTCAAGGTGATCGAAGCGGGAAAGAGGTAGCGCCCGAGCGCGCGTTCCAGAGACCAGGGCCCGTGGGCTAACCCAGCCTTTTTGTAGGGAGAGTTTGAGGACAGTCCCCGAATTCTGGGAGAATTCTTGGGACAGTCCCTAAACTCTCCTATAAGACCCTCTTTAGCCCGCGGATCAGTTGATCCAGAAATCGTCTTTCTTCTCTTTTTGTTCTCGTCTCTGGCTGTCGTATACCTTGAATTTCTTCCGCATCCGTTGCAGCTTCCAGCGCTGGTAGCTCTTACGCACCACGGACGGGGACAGCAACCCCTTCATGTAGAGAAACCCAAAGACCATGCCTCCCAGATGAGCCATGTGGGCAATGGAGCCACCCGGTGAACTCAAAGCGGAATAAAAGGTGACGATGCCCAGAAAGGCCACAAAGTATTTCACTTTGACGGGAAAGAGAAAGTAGAGGTAGATCATCCGTTCCGGGAACATGAGCCCGTAGGCCATCAAGACTCCGTAGACAGCTCCGCTGGCTCCGATGGTCGGTACGGGAGAAAAAGGCTGCACGGCAATCGACAACAGCCCGGCTCCGATGCCGGTAATCAAGAAGAACCTCAAGAACTCCTTGCCGCCCCAGTAGCGCTCCAGTTCGGAGCCGAACATCCAGAGCGGGATCATGTTCCAGAACAAGTGCCCAAATCCCCCGTGAAGAAAAAGATAGGTGACGATCTGCCACACAAAAAGCTTGCTGAGGACTGCGGCAGGAGTCAGGCCGAAGATCTGGATCATGGCCCGGCTGTCTCCCAGCGATTGCAGAAGAAAGGCACCCGCACAGGCAATCACCAGGTACTTGACCATGGGGGTCATGGTGGGACCCAGCCTCATCGTCGATCTCGGGCCAAAACTCATGGGCTTGATGATAACACAGGAAAAGAGGAGACAGGAGGAGGGGAAAAGCTGACAGCAGACATGCTGAAATCCTAAATCCTAAATCTCAAATTCCAAACAAATCCTAAATTCCAAATCACAAACAGATGAAGAAGTTAAGAGTTCAAATCTAAACCTCCTCACAGACTGTTCTGGAGAATCTCTAGGCTGGGTTTAGTGCTTTGAATTTGGAATTTGTTTGGGATTTGGAATTTGGAATTTAGAATTTAGAGTTTCAGCCTCTTACGTTCCCTCGGCCCAGGAAGCCAGGTAGGTTTCCTGCTCGTCGGTCAGGGCGTCAATCTGCACGTCCATAGCAGCGAGCTTGAGACGGGCGATCTCCTGATCGATCTCAGGGGGAACAACATACACTTCAGGTTTCAGTTCTTCGTGGTGTTTCACCAGATACTCGGCCGACAGTGCCTGGTTGGCAAAGGACATATCCATCACCGATGCGGGATGCCCTTCGGCAGCCGTCAAATTAATGAGACGGCCCTCCCCCAGAAGATAGATGCGGCGCCCGTCGGGCATCAGATATTCCTCGAGGAACTCTCGAACCGTTCGCTTCTTTGTGCTCAGGTCTTCCAGACCGGGGATATCGAGCTCGACGTTGAAATGCCCGGAGTTGGCCACCACGGCCCCGTCGAGCATGACCTCGAAGTGCTCCCTGCGAATGACATTCTTGTTGCCGGTTAGGGTCACGAAGATCTTTCCGACTTTGGCAGCCTCGCCGATGGGCATCACCTGGTATCCATCCATGATCGCTTCCAGGGCCCTGACCGCTTCCACCTCGCACACCACGACGTGGGCCCCCATTCCTCGGGCTCGCATGGCTACCCCTCGTCCGCACCAGCCATAACCCACCACCACGAAGCGGGTACCGGCCAGCAGCAAATTGGTGGCTCGAGTAATTCCATCCAGCGTGGACTGCCCCGTCCCGTATCGATTGTCAAAAAGATGCTTGGTATTGGCATCGTTCACAGAAATCACGGGAAAGCGCAAAACCTTGTCTTTGGCCATACTGCGCAGGCGAATGATCCCGGTGGTCGTCTCCTCGGTGCTCCCTATAATGCCTGGAATGAGTTCCTTTTTATCCGCCAAAATTGCGCTCACCAGATCGGCACCGTCA
>JAZFTY010000180.1:0-4261 GCA_036446935.1 Acidobacteriota bacterium
CCGATAATTACGAGGCCGAGCAAGCCGGGGAAGAAGCTTCTCTCGGAGAGCCTGACCCTGTGCGTTCCCTCGATTGTATTGCTCATCTTTTCCTCGCTACTGGACTCAAAGCATAAGAGATACGAATCGCGCAAGTCAAGCCCAAACCAGCCCGAAAGGTGCCTAGCCCGGGCTACTCCTCCGTTTCCATGAAGTAGTAACCCACTAGGTGCTGAATGAGAAAATGACCCTCCTCGATGTGTCCCATGTGGGAGGATTCCACAAAAATCGGATAACGTGCCATCTCTCCCAGCTTTCCCCCCGGCCGTCCGGTAACGCCTACCGTTACCAGGGAGCTCTCATTGGCCCACTGGACAGCCTCCAGCACATTGGGAGAATTACCGCTGCCACTAAAGGCAATCAGGACATCGTCGGGGCTAGCGTAGTTTTTCAGCTGTTCCACGAAAATTTGTGAGTAATCCGTGTCGTTGGCCAGCGCCGTGATCCAGGAAACGTTATCGGTCAGAGCCAACACCCGAAATCGGTCGTCCCGATTCCAAGAGGCCCCTTTGCCGAGGTCATTGGCAAAGTGTGAGGCCGTGGAAGCACTTCCGCCGTTTCCGCACAGAAAGATCTGACGGTTGGCTTTGCGGGCATCGGCCAGAAGGGAAATCAGTCCGGCTACCGCCTCCTCAGAGATTCTCTGCATCACGCCCAGACTCTTCTCTTTGTAGGATTTCAGATAATCCAGCGGTTGATCCCGGCTAACCTTCTCACTCATTGGTCCTCCTCATCCTGCCTTGATGTTCCTTACAGTATACCCGATAGCATATCCCGATCACCCGAACTCAAAGAAGCACCGATTCTGATTGTTGAATGTGAACTTCTGTTGACATTGATCGCAGGAATCTAAGCTCTTCCAGCTCCGATCACATAGGCGGTGCGCAACGCACGCCGAATGATTTTCGTCGCTGCAGTAGAGAATTTATGCATCATCCGGGCTAAGACAGGACACGGGATCCTCGACAGCCGGGAACTCGGAACTGTTTTGTGAACCGCTCCCAAAAATTCAGACAATATGCTAATGTGGATTTTCGGCCTCAAAACGGGGATAACAATCGATCGGGAGAAAACACTATGAGTGAGCCCATTGCGGAAATGGAAAAAGGTCCGACTGAGAAGATCTTTTTCAATCTGAGTGAATACAAGGGTAAAAAATACGCCGATATTCGCATTTATTATGAAGACGACGAAGGCGAATGGAAACCCACCAAGAAGGGTATAACCCTCACCCTCGACCGTTTTGCCGAATTCAAGGACAAATTGGGAGCCTTGGAAGAATTTCTCACCGCTGAAGGACATCTGCCCGCTTGAGCAGAAACAGACCGTTCTATTCATCTTAACGACCGATTAACGACCGAAAAGGAGCATTCGTATGCCAGACTCTGAAGTTCTTTGCCGAAATAACGGACCTCTACGGATTACAGGAAACTTTTTGATTCAGGATGCAGAAGGGAACACCTTTGACATTCGAGGCCGTACCGTAATCTCTCTTTGCCGCTGTGGCGCCTCCGAGAACAAGCCCTTTTGCGATGGCAAGCACAAACAGGTGGGCTTTGAATCGGAAGTCAAGGCCCGGGCACTCCCGGAGCCAGCCCCGAAGAAATGACCTGATGCGTCGAAAAGGGCTGCGAGGTCTGTGGGAACTAGAAGGTCGGATAAGAAATATTATGTAAACTTTTAATGCGCCCAACTTCACCTCCTAGTCTCTCCTCACCTCCAAGGCCGGGCCCCAGACGATCCTCTACGACCACATTATCTTGTATTTAAAGGCTATTAAAAGGAGTTATCTAAGGATTGACCTGAGAATTCATTAGAAACCCTGCACTTGAGGTGTTCCCTCCCGTCCGGCAAGAGGAAGGCTTCCCTGACTTCACGAAAGCACGGCGCCACTCCGTTGCCCACTCACATCTTATACTTGCCCATATCGTCGGGATTGAGGTTCTCCAACCACTTCTTAATGTCCTCTGAGTCCAGATTCTCTTTTTCCAGGCTGATGTTGCGGCTGTTCTTGATGACCTCTTCAGTGACATAGATGGGCGCGTCGGTCCGTAAAGCCAAGGCGATGGCATCACTGGGCCGACTGTCAATGGTAATGCGATCACCGTTCATTCGAAGGTGAATGACGGCATAGAAGGTATTTTCCTGGAGGTCGGTGACCACGATCTTGTCCACGTTGGCATCGAGCTGCAGCAGAATATTCTTGATCAGGTCATGGGTCAGGGGGCGAGGGGTATCAATTCGCTCAATTTGCAGGGCGATGGCATTGGCCTCGAAGATTCCTACCCAGATGGGCAATAAGGTGTTTTTTTCCAGGCTCTGTAGGATCACGATGGGAGAGTTGGTGAGGGGATCCATGATTAACCCCTTGATTTTAAATTCTCGTTCCATAATTCTGCTCCCTTTGATTCTGCTCGATATCCTCGAGCTTTTGGCCGACCAGGCTGTTGGGACCCACATCGGTGACAAGGACCTCGGTAAATGTCCCGGGCTGATCGTTTCCCGGAAAATTCACGATCTTGTTGGTCGTAGTTCTCCCATAGCGACGTACACCATCCCGTGCTGTTCCTTCCACCAAAACGTCCCAACAGTCCCCCAGATACCGTTGGCGGTGTAGGCTCAGCTGAATGCCCTTCTGAAGACGCTGCAGGCTCATGATCCGACGTGTCTTTTCCTCCTCGGGAAGATCACCCTCGAAGTTTTGTGCTTCGGTTTCAGGACGAGGGGAGTATTTGAACGAGAACATGGACTCGAACTGGACCTCCTCGACCAGGCTCAGGGTCTCGCTAAAGTCGGCCTCCGTCTCACCTACAAAGCCTACGATGATGTCCGTAGACAAAGCGATCGAGCGCCCGCAGTTTCGAAATTTGTCCACCAGTTCAAGATATCGCTCTCGGGTGTACTGGCGCCGCATACGCTTGAGGATGGGGTTGGAACCCGACTGGACAGGCAGGTGGACCTGGTTACAGATGGTTTCCATTTCACCGATGACGGAGATGGAGTCCTGGTCAAACTCACGCGGATGAGGTGAAGTGAAACGAAGCCTCCGAAGCCCCGGAATGGCTGCCACCTCAGAGAGTAGGTCGGCGAATTTGAAGCGCCGATTGTGGGGATCCGTATAGCTGTTGACGGTCTGTCCCAACAGGAGAATCTCCACAAAGCCCTGGTCTACAACCTTTCGGGCTTCATCCATCACTACCGTGGCAGGACGGTTCCTTTCCCGGCCTCGAGTGTAGGGCACGATACAAAAGCTGCAATGTTTGTTGCAGCCTTCCATGATGGTGATGTTGGCGCGGAAGCTGTTCTTTCGCATGACCTGAGGAATCTCTACAGGGGCCGGAGTCTCCATAAAGTCCGTAGCCACACGGGTCCCGCCTCCGCGCCCTTGCTCGATCTCCTCCAGCAGATCGGGGAGTGCGTGAATCATATGGGTGCCCACCACCAGATCCACAAACGGCGCCTTGCTCATGAGCGCTTCACCTTCCTGCTGGGCCACACACCCCAACACTCCGATCAAAAAATCAGGGTTTGTGCTCTTCTGTTTCTTGATTTCTCCCAAACGGCTGTACATCTTCTGGGCAGCTTTCTCGCGGACGCTGCAGGTATTGAGTAAAAACAGGTCGGCCTCCTCGGGCGAGTTGACCGCGACCATACCGCGATGGGTAAGCAGTCCGGCTACTTTCTCCGAATCGTGCTCGTTCATCTGGCATCCGAACGTTTCGATAAAAAATCTCTGAAGCATTGTCTCTGGAGCATTTTAGCGGACTTGAAGTGGGGGATACAAGGATTCCTGACTTCGTCTTATGAAGTGACGAAATCCTTTCCTCTCCGCAACAGTTCTCTAGCCTGCTTACGGGTGGTTTCCGTTAAGGCCTTCCCTGCCATCATTCTTGAGATTTCCTCCACTCGTGCCTTCTGCTCAAGAGGAACAATCTCAACGATGGTTCGCTCTGCGCTGGGTCGCTTGGTGACATGAAAATGCTGGGAAGCATATGAGGCGACTTGTGGAAGGTGGGTCACGCAAAAGACCTGGTGCGCCGTTCCCAGGTGGGCAAGCTTTTCTCCGATGGTGGAGGCCACGCGGCCGCCAATGCCTGCATCCACCTCATCGAAAACCAGGGTCTTCGGATAATTCTCCAGGGTGAGAATCGATTTCAGAGCCAGCACGGTTCGGGACAACTCTCCTCCGGAAGCAATCTTAGCCAAGGGTTTAGAGGATTCA
>JAZFTY010000181.1:0-2595 GCA_036446935.1 Acidobacteriota bacterium
GTTCCAGGCTCGCTTTCCAAACTTACCTTGAACTCAGTTGCCATTGTCTCTATTCGATCCTGATGGCTCCAGATTCAACAGCGGCAGCAGGAAGCGAGGGTAGGAAGCCTGAATCTGGGGAGGCGCTAGAGTTGACCGGCCGCTCAGGGCCATGATTTCGCTCCCTTTAATGTGTACGGCTTTTGCCAAATGTTACGCCTTGCGGAAGTTAAAGGCAAGGAGCTATCGCTGCATGATGGCTTCCATCTGGATGTCGCCGATGTCAAACCCATCCCGCTAAAGGCTATCGTGCAGTTTGAGAGTGGCATGCGGCTGATGGTGGATGAGCGGATGAAGTGGGAGAGGGTTGATAAGGCTGTTTAAGCCAACTCACGGATCTAGGTTTATCCGCCCCAGGTCGTGGAAGCGAGGGTCGTCACGGAGGGGGTCCCACACTCGAAGTTAGCCCCGGGCCATTTGAAGTTCAGGCCCACTGAGTTCTCCCCTTGACATTCACGCGCCAGTTTCCGGTAAGCCGACTATACGTCCATGTGGCTTAGGTGATCGCAGCTACACACCAGATTTTGAGTCTTGGACAGCACGAAGTGAAAAGTTCCGAAAAGCTAACAAAACCTTGGGGATTCGCGGGTTTTCACCAAACCAAATGAGTGATTCATTGAGTCAAGTTGAGTTTCTTAGGTGGCCGAAAAGTGGATGACGCTATTACGACTGGACGCTCGAGCAGGGTCGTTCGAATTGCGGTTACCCCTCTGCCAGCAGATCCTTGAGGACGGGCCGCCCGCCCAGCGAAACCTTGAAGCCGTAGAGGGTAAGCCCCAAACAAGCGAGGGCGACGAGAATCGAGGCGTGCGCGTACCACGCCCATAGATCGGTCGTCAGGGGATAGCCACCGAGCAGATCAAAGGTGAGCGTGCCCACTAAAATGGAAAGCCATCCGCAGCGGAAGAAGACGAGATACCACAGACCGATCCAGAGGACCATGCCCAGAAACCCGAAACCGGAACCGTAGATGAATACGTACAGCGTCGCGTGAATGCCTACAGCGAGCCAGGTCCTGCGAAAGACAAACCGCAGTAACAGGAGTCCGACGATAAGATACAGGATGTGTATGGAGATATTGAGCTGAATCGCGAATAGCTCGGCAAGAGATTCTTTCACACCACGCAAGGCGATGAGCTCCGCTGGGTGGTGTGGGAAGTCGGGCCGGCCTGGCACACTACCCAGCCAGAGGGGTGCCAAGCGGAACGCATGCACTGCCAATGCGCCCCCGATTCCATAGGCGCAACCTAGGAGCACATCCCGTCCGACTCGAGGATCGCGAACTCGCCCCTCCAAGAGGCGCACCCACGAGATCAGGGTTTGAGGCCAAAGCCCTTGCGCATAAGGTTCGAGGGCGATGTAAAAGAGCCAAGCCAGTCCGAATGCGAAGAAGGCACGGTAAAGAACACCGAAAAAGACCTCGACCTGTGAGAGTTCCGGAACGTGGTGCGCTCCAAAAATCCACTGTAGCACTACCGCAGCGAAGAAGAAGCAGCCGAGCCGAAAAGCCAGTTTCCTATCACCCCGCCCCGCCCTCAGATTGTGTCGTGTTAGAAGGGCAAGGGTGAGCATAAAGAGCAACTGGAATCCCACCAGAGCGAAGCGGGCCCGGGCGTCGGGGACTACCTCCTCCGAACGCACCCATCCACTGTTCACTCCTCCTTGACCCGCAGGCTCGTTCCAAGGCTCGAGGATTCGGAAGGCGACGGTCCGACCGCGAAAAAAGGCAGCTTCAATGCGAATGGGAATCTCGGGAGCGTCCGGGTAGGTTCCCTGCCAAGCGACTTGTTGATAGGCGCGGCTCGAGGGAGACAATTGTGGCTCATCGGGTGTGAAGTCTTCGAGATTGAGCTTCGCTGCGGCGAACAACGATCCCCAGTCGCCCTCCAGCGTGTCATCACCGGAATCGTCGACATCGGCAGGCACCGCCTCCAGTTGGCGCAACCGCCCGCGAGTGTCGAGCTGAAGGCTCACCATGCCCGGAACCGAGAGAGGCGGATCGTACTCGGTAGGAAAGAACTCCGTGACGCGGTGGGGCACGAGATATTGGGGGCTCTCCCGATACCAGAATCGAATCACGCTCGGCTCGCCGCGAGCCAGAAGCTCCCACCAGGTGTTGGAACGATCCCTCGACATCAGATAATCGATATAGCTGCTGTCGGAGGAAAAGCCGTTGGTGCTGTCTTGCTGGGGCGTGGGGTAGCCCAAGTCTTGGAGGATCGCTCGAGCGTCCGCAACCAGGAGTTCGGGTGACTTGGGGAGAGGAACAATCTGGCTCAGATGCGACTGCCCCGCCATCCAGAGAGTGCCCGCCAGCGCCATTAGAATCCAAACCAAACACGTCCAAGCCACGGCTGGCGAAAGGCCTTCGAACTTCCCCGTGTTAGCAACGAGCGCCGGAGGCGGTGTTTTTCCCCGAGCGACTGGGGCCGCCCGCCGATCACTACCTTGGGTGAATGGAACGGACGCGGCTATCTGCTCCAAGTCAATCAGCACTTCTGTTGCCGATTGGCAGCGGCCCTCGACTCGCTTGACCAGCAGCTTTTGTACCGTGTG
>JAZFTY010000182.1:0-2867 GCA_036446935.1 Acidobacteriota bacterium
GTGCCACTCGGAGAGATGCGTGCCCATCAGGGCGTTTTGCAGACCGGTGAGGATGCGATTCCCAATCCACTTATAGAGTGGCATGCCACCTCTTAGAGCATCACCAGGCTTTAAAAAGCGGCTCCCAAATACGGCATCGGCACCGTCGGCATAGGGAGCGAGGATAGAAGGTAGCTGCTCCGGGGCGTATTGCCCGTCGCCGTGCAACAAGACGACGATGTCGAATTCCTTCTTCAGGGCATAACGGTACCCTAGCTTCTGAATGCCGCCGTATCCTTGATTGTATGGCGTTTTGTAGACATAGAAGAGTGGGCAGTCGGTCGGCGTATGCGCATTCTGCGCGATGGTCACTGTGTTGTCATCCGAATCGTCGTCGATCATATAGATTTCGGCGAGCGCTCTCTCGACCCAGCCGGGAATGCGCCTGAGCACGCCATCGATGTGTTCCTCCGCCTGATAAGCCACCACAAACAATGCGACGCGGTTGTCCGCTAACACTTGGCGAGCCTTTTGCTCGACGTTCACGTCGATCAAATTGGGGGGGCTTTGGGCGAATTTTCCAGAAGAACTTGGATAGGAATTGTCGTGACCTATGTGCTCCGATGAAAGCGTCTGGTCGGTGCGGCCGTTTAGAGGTGCTCGGGTATCTCGTCCGTTCATGCCGTAAATCAACTTCCCCTTTCCCCTTCTTGGCCGGATCATCGCCTGGCCCGGAAACTGGAATCGATCTCCAAGATCCTGGATCAAAATCCATCGATCTCCGATCTGGTTTTACACAATCTATGTGACAAAGTCAGCTCCAAGAACGGAGCCCGGGGCATGACGGGTGAGCAGGTTTTACGTTGTGCTCTGATCAAACAAACCCACCAGTTCTCCTACCAGAAGCTGACTTTTCACCTGATAGACTCGCAGAGCTTTCGGATTTTCTGCCGGCTCCCCTATGGGTTCACCCCCAGCAAATCCACCTTGCAGGAGAACATCTCGCGGATTGAAGCCTCCACTTGGCAGGCCCTCAATCGGGTACTGGTCAGTTGGGCTGATAAGAAAGGTTTGGAAAAAGGGCGTAAGATTCGAGTGGATGCCACCGGAGTGGAAAGTAACATCCGCTATCCGCTCGATAGCCAGCTGCTTTACGATTCGATTCGGGTCGTGACCCGTCTTTTAAAACGGCTGAACCCGTCTGAGTCCCTCTCTTTTGTGGATCATTCGAGACGCGCCAAAAAACGTTGTTTGAACATCCGAAACAGTCGGGGCGAGAAGCGCAAAAAGCATTATCGAGATTTATTAAAGATCGCTCGAAGGACTCTGGGTTACGGCACCCGGGCACTGGAGCAGGCCCCGCAGTGGCAGGACCCCTTGAGCCCAGTCCTGGCCGAAGGGTTGGCCCACCATCTGGATCTGATGGGGCGAGTAATCCAACAAACCCAGCGACGGGTGATCCTGGGCCAGAAGGTCCCGGCCACCGAAAAGATCGTCTCCATCTTTGAAGAACATACCGACATTATCGAAAAAGGTTCCCGCCAGAGCCTCTTTGGCCATAAGCTTTATCTGACCGTTGGCAAATCTTCGCTGATCCTGGATGCGGTTCTGATGAACGGCAATCCGGCCGACAGCCAGCAGGTCAAGCCCTTATTGCAGCATCAATGTTGGCAATACGGTCGTTATCCCCGCCAGGTCAGTTTCGATGGGGGCTTTGCCTCTTCAGACAATCTCAAGTGGGCCAAGAATCAGGGAG
Source organism: Acidobacteriota bacterium (assembly GCA_036446935.1). Lineage (GTDB taxonomy): Bacteria > Acidobacteriota > UBA6911 > RPQK01 > JADFOI01 > JADFOI01. The sequence continues at coordinate 1,736 of JAZFTY010000182.1, forward strand.
TTCAGGACGTGGCCTTTGCCAAGAAGTGCGGATTAACCATCGAGAACATGGTCCGATCCAGTTGGGTCTACAAACAGCTGAGGCGATTCCGAGCCGGCATTGAAGGTTGCATCTCCACCGCCAAACGGGTTTTTGGTCTCACTCGCTGTCTCTGGAAAGGTGGGTCTCACTTTCAGCGCTACGTGCACCTTTCGGTGCTCAGTTACAACCTGGTGGTGCTGGCACGACTCCTAGTATAACTTCTCCCTGTTGGCTCACTTTCCCACGCCATCTTGCAGGGTGAGGTGTCGGCTGAACGTGCCTTTGCGGAGCCTCAAAGACCTCCTCCCGATAGCCAAGCAAAAGAGGGTGTCTTTCAGAGTGCTGTGATGAGCTAACTTATTACTATTCAATAAAATACCGGTTTGAAAACCTCAGTTTCCGGATGGGAACTAGCTAGTCCGGCCCTCCTCAACGTACCTTACAGTACGTTTGCGGGGGCCGACCCGCACAGGCGGGTACCCCTCCCGCGCCTCGTCAGGTCGGCGTTTTCGCCGCTTCGTAACGAGAACCTATGCATAAACCCGGCTAGGAGGAGGTGATGCAGGGACATCGCGTCGTCGTCGCTTCGCGAACTCGACGCCGTCGCGCTCGCCACAAACGCACCATATTTCTGGAACGAGGCACTAAGAACTCAAGAACAGGATGGACAAGTTTGACGGCATTAGGCCGGGAATCACCGATCAGCGTGTTCTGACTGTGGAAGAGGAACACACCGTGTCTCCAACGGGCACTTCCGTCCTGAGTACACCCATGATGATTGCCTGGATGGAACTCACCTCCGCCGAATTAGTTCGGCCCTTTCTTCCCGCCGGTTTCGCCACTGTGGGATATGAAGTACAGGTCAAGCACAAAGCTCCTGCCCTACCGGGGTCCGAACTGACCGTGTCTTCGAAAGTCCTGGAGGCGGATGGACGAAAACTCCTTTTTGAGGTGCAAGTGAAGGAGGGCGAGAAGATCATCGGCAAGGGACTTCATCGAAGAACCATTGTTCCCAGGTCCAGGTAGGGCAACAGGACCTGTAGGTGGGCACAGAGCGTCTAATCCCCCGGCCTCCAAGACCCTCCTTCATGGAGGGCTTTCTTCATTGCTG
>JAZFTY010000183.1:0-3802 GCA_036446935.1 Acidobacteriota bacterium
CGTTTACGGCTTTGGCAACTCGGTCCACACCTACAACGAACTACGTTTTTCGGGAGATCTACGCGACTGCGAGAGTTGTCACGTCAACGATTCCCACACCGTGCCCTTGCCTGCGAACCTGCTGGCAACACCAACGCCCCGAGAATTTTACAGTCCCATAGAACCCATCGGGTCGGCCTGCCTGAGCTGCCACGACAGCGAATCTACGGCCGCCCATGCCTTTACGAACACGGCGCCCTTCGCAGAAGCCTGTGCTGCCTGCCACGGCAGCAGTGCGGACTTCTCGGTTGAGAGGATCCATGCTCGGTAGGCTGAACCCATTGAGACTGGATTTCTCACCGGGTATCAATACGAAGTATTCAGGAAAGCTTGGTTGCAAGTCGTTGCGAAGGAGTCCTCGTCAATGGGGTCATGATAAAACGACAAGGTGCTGAGGTTCACTTGAACTCCTGGCAGCTGGGGAGGCCCAGGATAGGAACTGCTGAGTGGGCAAGCACAGCTATCCGACTCGGCTTACTGGCTGCAAGAGGCCTTGTGGCAGCAGTGCTTCTCTTCAGCTCATTTCAAATCGCGCATGCCCAGGCAACCCGGGTGGGTAACGACATGTGCGGAGCCTGCCATGGCGACGTCCACTCCTCTTTCGGCAATTCTCTCCACAGCGACAACGACTGTGAAGATTGCCACGGGCCGGGCAGCCAACACGTGGAAGCGGGCGGTGATCTCACCCTTAGTTTCACCGGGCAGCCCGCCAACTGGGCAACACTGCAATGCCTCCACTGCCACCAGGATGACGCCGAACACTCCGGATTCTTGGGATCGGCCCACGGGCGAAACGGTGTCTCTTGTGTAGCCTGCCACCAGGTGCATTCCACCCCACCCAACTTTGGACTACTCAAAGAGGAGGAAAAGGACCTGTGTACCAGTTGTCACCCGGCGACGCGGGCCGAGTTCCGGAAGCCCTATCATCACCCCGTGCTGGAGGGTGCCGTACTGTGCAGTGACTGCCACAGTTCACACACCGAGGACAATCGCCCCCTTCGCCTTCTGGCACTCGGCCCGGAAGAGGGCTGTCTTTCCTGCCATTCCGATAAGAAAGGCCCGTTTGTTTTTGAGCATCCTCCAGGTAAGGTGAATGGCTGTGCAACCTGCCACGAACCGCATGGCTCCATTAACCCCAAGATGCTGCGTCGTACCCAGGTTGTGCAGCTGTGCCTGGAGTGTCACAGCATGACGCCAGGCGTGGCGACCAGTCAACCGCCTGCCTTCCACGACATCCGGACCGCTCGGTTCCGCAATTGCACGGTTTGTCATCGCGAGATCCATGGCTCAAACGTCGATCCGGACTTCTTCAGATAGGGTGAAACTGATGCGCAAGAGCTGTTTCACCGGTCTTTTAGTGATTTTCTTCCTGTCCACCTGGGCAGGTGCTCAGAGCCAGCAGTATCGGTTGAGCCTCGATTTCGGGAATCGCTGGAAAGCCGGATTCAGCGGCAATGAAGACCTCTACCGCAGTCAAGTCGATTTAGGAGAGGGACCGAAGCTCTTCTCCGGGGAGCTTTCCATTTTCGCTCCCAACAATTCCAATCGTGTTTTTGATCGCCTCGTGTTGAGAATGAACAGCTGGGGAGGCGAACCCTACAACACGGCTCGGGTGCGCGCCGTCAAGACGGGAATCTACGAACTCCGTTTCGACTACCAGAACGTAGCCTATTTCAACTCAGTGCCCTTCTTTGCCAACCCCCTTTTCGAGCAGGGTAACCTCGAGAGTCAGCACCAGTTCGACATTTCTCAGCGCTTTGCCCGGGTTGAACTCACCTTAAGGCCCGGAAAGCGTGTCTCGCCCTTTGTAGCCTACCAACGGACGGGCCGCCAGGGCCCGGCCCTGACGACCTTGAGAACCGACGGAGACGAGTTTCTGACCCGTTTGGCTGTGGATACCCATTCGGATGATCTGAACTTTGGCGTCAATTTCAGGGCCTCTCAATTCTCCCTGCGCTTGGAGCAGGGTTTTCGATGGTACCGGGACACCAGCACCTTCTTGTCACCCGGGTTTCAGGGCGGCAATTCGAACCGCCCCATCTTTGGCCGCGACGTGGTTCTCAATAACTATCAGGGAACCAACGACGTGAAGGGGACCATTCCCTTTTCCACCGCAGTAGGCGTCTACCAACCTTTCGACACTCTTCTTCTGCGCGGCAAGGTGTCTTACAGCATGGCCGAGGTGAATTCGAGTTTTTCCGAAGTGATTGATGGGACCTTCTTCTCTTTTCCTTTGCAGGCCTTTTACCAGGGATCAGAACAGCAAGCCCTCGGTGCTGCTAAGAGACCGAATTTAATTGGAGACGTTTCGGTGACATGGCAGCCCTTTGAGAGGCTTCGCATCTTAGAAAGGTTGAACATTCGCCGTTCCCACGTTTCCGGTTCGGCACAGATTCAAAACGCTTTCCTCAATGTGGACCCACTTCTGCAACCGGGCATTATTGATCGCCTGGAGACTTCGTCTTTCCTGGACACCTTTTTGTCCAGGAACTCAACCAGCCAGGAACTGCAGGGAATCTTTTATGTATCTCGCCAATTCTCAGTCCGGGCGGGGCACCGCTTCGAGCACAAGGAGGTCCAACTCCCGGAACGGTTTGCCTGGGATCGCAACGTGTTGATTTTGGGGACGACCTACGAGTTCTCCGCGCGCAACACCCTGGCCCTTGAATACGAACTGGGAAGGACGGACCAGGCCATCTTTCGAACCGATGTGGTGGATTTTTATCGGTTGCGCCTGCGTGGCCGATTTCACCCCATGGAGTCTCTTCAAATGAGTGGAAGCGTGACGATGTTTGACCATGATAACGACATCCCTGAAATAGACCTCACCTCCCGCCAACGCAACTACACTCTGCAGTTTACCTATACACCGCTGCCGCGGATTTCGGTGTCAGGGGCGTACGAACGCAGCAACATCGATAGCGATCTTCTCTTTACCGTTCCCCAAGACTTTCAAACCGATCGCTCCATCTACGCTGAGCGCGGTGATTACGCGAACCTCTTCCTCTCCTTGCTGCTCCGCAATGCCAGGCTGGACGTGGGCTATTCCGTGTGGGGCACGGTTGGCAACTTTCCTTTGAACTACCACCAGCCTATGGCCCGGCTGGAGGTCCCGCTGGGCGAACGCTTTATCGCCTATGGTCAATGGAACTACTACGACTATAAAGAAAAGGTGTCCCTCTTCCCCCAGGAATATCAGACTCATTTGGTGGTGCTGGGCTTTCGGGTCGTGCTCGACGGTCAATGAGCGCGGCTGACGAGAATTCCTCTACAGATGCGCTCAATCGAGGATCTGGTGAACGTGAACGGTCAGGTCACCCAGCAGGTTAGTGTACCCACCATACTCGTTGTCGTACCAGCCAAAGACCTTGGCGTGGGTTACCGGCATCTTGACGATGGCGTTGTCCAGGGTTCGGATCACCTCCGGGTCCAGTCCCGGTATTTGGGCCAGGTCCACATTGACAAAGCCGGTACGGGTATGGGTTTCTGCCGCCTCGATCACCACAGCGGCCTTCATACCCATCACGTCAGAGGGCACGTTTTGGTCCTCGCTGTAGACCAACAGGCCCTTCTGGGAACCCGCAGCCACATCGGCGTAAATCTTGTTGAGCTTATCGCGGTGAACGGAGCTTTTATCGTCTCCCTCAAGAACGGTTTGGAAGGTAGCGTTGAGGATGATCAACGACTCGGTGAGGATGGGGACACGGACCGAATCGGCCATGAAGCCAATCGACCGTATCTCCGGGATCACCTGCTCCAGGGC
>JAZFTY010000184.1:0-3224 GCA_036446935.1 Acidobacteriota bacterium
AGAAGGGTGCTGGTTTTGGGAACCAGTGAGGAGATCAGGGCACTGGCAGGTCCCCAAACGCAGGTGATTGACGTGAAGGGCAGGACCGTGCTTCCGGGAATCATCGATAGCCACACTCACCCACACCTGTGGTTGCTCAACCATCTAGGGAGTGATCCCGACTTCAACCCTGATCCGCAACTCAAGGTGACTCCGGTTCTGGGTTTGCATGAAGATGACTTGGATGAGCTGACCAAAGGCGGAATTGCCGAGAAGATCGGGGCGGTGGTTCGCCGAAGAGCAGCTGAGTTGGGACCCGACCAGTGGGTGATCGTTAATATTCCGATGCATGAGGATGCCATTCAGGCAACCCCCTCCCCCGTCATCCGGCAGCGGATGGTGAACACTGCAGATCTGGACCGGATGGGACCCAACAATCCGGTCGTTGTGAGCGGCGGCCTGAGCTCGGGCATTTACAACAGCCAGGCCAGAAAGTTGATCAGTGAGGCCATTGGACAGGATATTGACAGTCTCAAACCGGTGGGCCTGAGGGTCTGGTATTACCTCATTTACGACATCATCCTCAAGAATAAGACAGAACTGGTGGCGGGAATGCTCAAAAAGGAGCTGATGGAGACGGCATCCTTTGGAGTCACCACGGTGCAAACCCATATCGAGCCGCTGGAAGTTATCAAGGCCCTCAATATGATGGACCGCAGGGGTGAGATGCCCATTCGCTGGACATGGATCCACCGCACCGCCTTTCAACTGTCTGACAACGCTTCCCAGTTCTACAGCCTCTTGGGAGACTTTGGAGGCCAGGGGAGCGAGTACTTTTGGAACAGCGGGGTTGGAGAAGAGGGATGGGACGTTGGTGGCCCTTGCAGTCAGGCCGTACCCGAGGATCCGGCCCTGCGAGAGCAATTGGCACGCATTGAGCAATGTTCCCGGACACAAACCGGGCACGGAGCCCTACAATGCTCACCTGGCGGCTTTAAAGGCTGGTTTAAGGCTGGCTGATGTCCATGCCACCAACGACGGAACCACCGATATCCTCTTCCAAATGTTCGATCAGCTGATGGAGGAGGACGGGTGGACCTTGGAACAGATTCGAGAGAAACGCCACTTCTTCGATCACCCCAAACTGATCCGGCCCGAGCAGATTCCCAAACTGGCCAAATACGGTCTGTGGATGAACATGCAGGCCACCGGCATGGTCAGGAACGTCGCTAACTTTGTCGAGGTGTATGGAGAGGAATACCTGAAATGGTTTACACCCACCAAAAGCATGATGGAAGCGGGAGCAAGATTTTCCCTTGCCACCGACGCCCATCTTGCCTCTGTGCCAGACGAAACTCGGCTGGGAGCATGGCCCTGGTATGGTTTCTGGCCGACTTTTGCTTTCTACATCACCCGTGAGTGGGAGGGCCGAATCTGGGGACCGGAGGAGAAGTTGGATCGGATTTCCGGACTCAGAGGCTGGACCACTTGGGCTGCCGAAGCCGTGCTCAGGGAAAAAGACCTGGGTTCGCTGGAGAAAGGCAAGCTGGCCGATTTTATCGTTATCGACAGAGACTATTTCACCATTCCGGAGATGGATATCAAGAAAATCAAAAACTTGATGACGGCGGTAGGAGGAAAAGTCATCTATCAGAGCCCTGATTTCTAAATTACTCTCGACCAATCAGAAAGGATTAGATCCATGAAACTTTCAAGAAGAGGTTTTCTCGGGCACTCCGCGAGTGCCCTGAGCGCTGTGCCTTTGCTGATGTCGACGACCTCATACTCGGCAGCGGCCGGTACCTCTCCGTCGATGGGAGAGGCAAAGTTCGTGGATGTTGACGGCATCAGGACCCGCTACTTCGAAGGGGGACAAGGAGAACCCATAGTGCTGGTCCACGGAGGTCATTTTGGTATGACCACTTCAGCCGCTGGGTGGATGCCTATCTTTCCCAATCTGGCCGCCCATTTTCACGTGTATGTAGTGGACAAACTGGGCATGGGCCTTACCGATAACCCTCTCAGTGATTCGAGCTACTCGATGCAGGCCACTGGCCAGCACCTTTACCGGTTTATGGAGACTCTGGGTCTCGAGAGCGTTCATTTGGTGGGGCACTCCAGAGGAGGTCTGCCGTCGGCTCGCATTGCCATGGATCACCCGGACCAGGTCAAGACCCTGACCATATTCGATAGCAACACCCTGACCCCGGTGGATCCCAAGCCCTCAAACCCGGATCTTCCCCCCGCCGGGCCGCCGCCCACCAAGGACTCCGTTCGTCAAAAGCTGCTGGGAAGTGGCAGCTCGGTTCATAAAGACTACGTCACCGACGAGTATGTGGAAGCTGAGCTGGAAGTCGCATTAAATCCCAAAATAGGCCAGGCTGCCCAGAAGCTCGAAATGCTCAGGAAGCGTTTTATCGAAATGAATCCCGATAAGGTACACGCCCGCCCGGCTCTTGGCCACAACTCGGGCACCGCCTGGTGGCTCTATGAAGCCAAGGATGAAACGCTGGAGATGCTGCGGGCGGGTGGCCTGAAACGGCCCACCCTGATGATCTGGGGATACAATGACCCTTCAGCCACCTACGACATGGGAGTGGATCTCTTCAGGCTGATCAGTTCCTCCGTCGATCAGGCCCAACTCCACTTTTTCAACAGCTGCGGACACGCCCCCTACAAGGAATATCCCCAGGCGGTCACCGAACTCATGGTCAGTTTCGTTGGGGGAGTCGCGGATGCGTAAAGATTGGGCCCGTGGGCTAAAGCCCACGGCTCTGACTGTCTTTCTTTGCTAGCTCCGTCAGAGCCGCAGGCTTTAGCCTGCGGGCCGGGCTAATTCAAAGAAGATGGCATCTACGGAGACGTGAGCAAGGTGGACATGTGGTCGTGCACCTCTCTCCACTCGGTTCCCTGCTTGATCCACACCGCTGTAACCCGTCGAGTGCCTTGTCGCGTGGTGCCGTCAGACAGCGTGACGGGACCCTGCAGGTAGCCGGTCAGCACGGCCGTCGTTCCGTAGAGTTGAACCTCCAGATGCCGAAGCACGCCTGCCACGGAGGTGAAACTGGGCTGAGTGGGATCTCTGCGACCACGATCAAACATGGCCTGGCGGGACTTCTTTTCCGCCTCAAGAGAATCGTTTCGGGTCAGGAGTCCGCCGTTGGGACCAAAGGCGGTGTGACCCGGAAGGTGTTGTTCCACGAAGGGGTCGATCTGTCCTGTCCTGGACAGGGTGATATGCCTGA
>JAZFTY010000185.1:0-4582 GCA_036446935.1 Acidobacteriota bacterium
GTGCATTCAACGCTTGCTCAAGGCCCTGGGAACCTATGGCTTCCAAATCACGGAGCGGGGCAACGCTCTTTATCAGCAATATGTGTCCGGTTCGCTTCAGCGGGTGCTCCTCTCCCTGCAAGCGGTCCCTGAATTTCCTTACCTTCAACGCATCGTCGAGGGCAGTCTGACTCAAATAGGAACACCATGACTCACGTTTATATCCAAGATATCGCTGAACATGTGGAGCAAGAAGTCACGCTCAAGGGTTGGCTTTACAACAAAACCGACAAGGGAAAACTCCGCTTCCTGCTGCTTCGGGACGGCACGGGAGTGATCCAGACCGTCGTGTTCCAAAAAAACGTCTCCCCTGAAGTCTTTCAAGCAACCGACACCCTGACTCAGGAATCCTCCCTCGTCGTGACCGGTACCATCCGAAAGGATGAACGTGCTCCGGGAGGCTTCGAGATGGATGTCCGCAACCTGGAGGTCATTCAGGTGGCGGACTCCTATCCCATCTCACCGAAAGAGCATGGAACCTCTTTTTTGATGGACAATCGACACTTGTGGCTCCGTTCCGCACGCCAACATTCGATCCTGCGAATCCGCAGCGAGATTATCAAAGCTTGCCGGGACTTCCTGGATGACCGCGGTTTTACTCTGGTCGACACTCCCATCATCACCCCGGCGGCCTGCGAAGGAACAACGACCCTCTTTGGAATCGACTACTTTGAGGAGAAAGCCTACCTGACCCAGAGCGGCCAGCTTTACAACGAGGCAGCCTGCATGTCGGTGGGAAAGACCTACTGTTTCGGTCCCACTTTCCGGGCTGAAAAGTCGAAAACACGCCGCCACCTGACGGAGTTCTGGATGATCGAACCGGAGGTGGCCTTTGCCGACCTGGACGACATCATGGATCTGGCCCAAGAGTACCTTTGCTCTATCGTTCAGCGAGTGCTCACTGAACGGAGAGAGGAACTCAAAGTCCTGGAACGCGATATAGCCGTTCTCGAGAAAGTACAATCTCCCTTTCCCCGCATCAGCTACCACGAAGCCTTCGACATCCTCGAAAAGGAGGGCACACAGACACCCCTGGGCTCCGATTTCGGGGGGACCGATGAAACCATTATCTCCAGTCAATTTGACCGGCCGTTGATCGTTCACCGCTACCCGGCGGCGATCAAAGCCTTTTATATGCAACCGGATGGGGAGAATCCGGAACTGGCCTTGTGCATGGACATACTGGCACCGGAAGGCTATGGAGAAATCATCGGAGGCAGTCAGCGAATCCATGACTACGATCTGCTCTCAGAGCGCATCGAAGAGCACCATCTCCCCAGAGAAGCTTTCCAGTGGTATCTTGACCTGCGCAAGTATGGAAGCGTGCCCCACTCCGGTTTCGGAATGGGCGTGGAGCGCGTGGTGGCCTGGATTTGCGGCATTGACCATGTCCGCGAAACCATCGCCTTCCCCAGGATGCTCCACCGGATGTACCCGTGAAGAACAGACAACAGACAACAGACAACAGACCGCAGAATTAGACCACTCCAACGGACACCCTGAGGGGTAACAATAGGGCAACAGTCAGAGTTCACACTCAGCAGTCAGGCGGTCAACCTCCCTGCTTCTCTACCCGTCTGTTGTTTGTTGTCTGTTGTCAGCTGTCCTGCTAACATCACCCCTCCTATGGAAACCAGAGTCATAGATGGTAGAAAGGTCGCCGAGTTAATCAAAGCAGAGGTTTCTGAAGAGCTTCAAGAGCTCTCCAAGAAGAATCTGGTACCCGGCTTGGCGGCTGTCCTGGTGGGTGACGATCCGGGCTCTCAACTCTACGTGCGCATGAAAGCCCGCACCAGTAAGGAACTGGGCATGCACTCTGAAGCGATCGAGCTTCCCGCGGAAACGACAACGGAGGAACTACTCCAGGTTATCGACCGACTCAATGGAGCCGATGACATCGACGCGATTCTGGTTCAGCTTCCCTTGCCCAATCACATCGATGAGGATCAAATTCTCCTGGCCGTCAGGCCCGACAAGGATGTCGATGGATTCCATCCCTTGAATGTCCGCAATCTGGTCACCGGGAAAGTGGGTCTTGCACCCTGTACTCCCCTGGGGATCATGTATCTGCTGGAAAGCGAGGGCATCGAACTTAAGGGCTTGGAGGCGGTGGTGGTGGGGCGCAGTAACATCGTGGGCAAACCGATGGCCTTTTTACTGCTTCACCAGCATGCAACCGTCACCATTGCTCACTCTCGCACCCGGGACCTGCCTGCCGTGTGTCGCCGAGCCGATATCCTGGTGGCCGCTGTTGGACAACCTGCCCTCATCACCCGGGACTATCTTAAAGAAGGCGTCGTCATTATCGACGTGGGGGTCAATCGAGTTGAGTCCGTTGAAGAGGGTGTTCGCCTTTTTGGAGAAAACTCAAAGCGAATCGGCCGAATCGAAGAGAGGGGTTACACGCTGGTGGGAGATGTCCATCCTCGCGATCCCTTGGGATTGGCCAAAGCCGTGACTCCAGTCCCTTTCGGCGTCGGTCCACTCACCATCGCGCACCTTATGAAAAACACGGTTACGGCCTGCCGCTTGAGGCGAGGATAGCGCGGGAAGGCGCGCTTCGCGCCCGTTCCAGGTTCCAAGTCCCAGGTTTCAGGTTTGAAAATTGCGCCGCAAACTGCTAACTTGGAACGACTCAGGTGTAACCTCTAATTCTGGATCAGCTATGAAAAAGAGCCAGCTCACGAGAACGGTCTTACTCATTCTGATAGGGCTGACGAGCCTGTCAGCGATGCGCCTCACACAGGTCAAGAAAATCAAGGTGGGAGACGCTCCCACCTATGCTGCCATCAGCCCCGATGGCCGACTTCTTTTCGTCGCCAACTTCGCATCCGATGAGATTTCGGTGATCGATACGGCCACCCTTCGCACTGTAGAGAAATTTTACGGTGGACATGAACCTGTGGGTATCGCCATCACTCCCGACGCCGACAAGATCTTTGTCACCAATCTGGCAGGAGGCTTGATCAAGGTGATCGACGCCAAAACCTACGAGGTCACAGACGACATCAAGGTCGGAGACACGCCCAGTAACATCACCATCTCACCTAGAGGTGGACAGGCCTTTGTAACCAACTACGGAAGGGGAAAGATAGGTAGAGTCGACTTCATCGACACATCGACTCATCGTGTCCTGGGAGAGGTTGAGGTGGGTGTACGACCCCTGGCTGCCGTGGTCTCGGAGTTGGAGGACCGTCTGTACGTCGTGTGTGGAGGCTCGAACGATCTTTACGTCATCGACACCGCTACTCGCAAAGTCATCACAAAGTTACCGGTTGGACAAGCACCTGATGCTCTGGCTTTTTCACCGGATGGAAACACTTTGTACGTTTCCAACAGCGGAACACATGATATTTCCATAGTGGATCTGATTGATCTGAAGGAAGTCCGGCGTGTCGGTGTCGGCTCCAAACCGTTTTCCATCGCCGTGAATCAGAATGGGTTCATCTTTGTGGTGGAAAGCGGAGACAAGACCCTGTCTCTTTTCTCACCCGACTTTGAGAAGGTCACAAGTGTTAAGATTGGGGACCGTCCCATCGATGTCGATCTCTCACCCGATGGGCGCTTCGCTTACGTCACTGCCGAGCAGGACAATCGCGTTTTCGTCTACGAAATAACCGATGACCGCTGAAAGCGGTCATCGGAAATCCCAAATCCCAAATTCAAAATTCCAAACGAATTCAAAATCCCAAACCTGGAACCTGAAACCTGGAACGCGCGCGAAAGCGCGCTGCGACCTGGAAGTTGGAACCTGGAACGCGGGGCTAGAGCGCAAAGCGCTCTAGCCCCGCATCTCATCCAGGTGTTCCTCCTTCTTATAGAGTGAGTAGAGGATCAATCCCGGAATCGCAGTCAGCAGATAGAGGCAGAAGGTTACCAGTGAAAGGCTGACGGCCGTTTCCACAGGAAGCCCGATCTGGGAAAAGAGCAGATAGAAGAGACTCTCTCGCAGGCCGATGCCGTTGATGGTTAAAGGGACCATGATGCTCAGGTTAATCAGCGGAACAAAAATCATAAAGATTCTAAAAGGGGCGTCGATGTCAATGGCCAGCGCCGCGACCCAGACCATCACCACGGTGAGAAACTGAATGAGCAGGGACAGGAGAAGGGCCAGCACAATGGAACGCCTGTTACCGCGAAGCGCGTTCAGCCCGCTGTAAACCAGTTCCATACTGGCTTCGATCTCCTCCAGGTTTCTCTTTTTCAGAAACGAGCTGATCTTGCGGTGGATCCAGGCATGAAAAAGCATGAGATTCCCCAGCAGATAGAGGGTGATAAGAACCAGAAACACATAAAACAGAGGTACCCCTTCCACTCGGAGGTCCTCGAAAGCAGCGAACAGGGTTCCGATGACCAGCAGAGCGCAAAGGCCCGCACTGCGTTCCAAAAGGGTGGTGGTCACGGTGGTCGACATCCCTCGATTTTTTCGCTTGGAGAGATAGTAGGCACGAAAGAAGTCTCCACCGATCCCGGAGGGTAAAAACAGATTGAAGAAAAACCCGATAAAGGTAATCTTTGCCAGGGGTGAATAATCGATGTGGAT
>JAZFTY010000186.1:0-3567 GCA_036446935.1 Acidobacteriota bacterium
TTTGCGTCGATAATCACTTGTTTCTTGGGTAGATCAGGAGCATCGAAGGAGATGTCTTCCAGAAGTGCTTCCATGATCGTGTGTAACCGACGGGCACCGATGTTCTCAGTCGTCTCGTTGACGACGCTGGCAAAATGGGCAATTTCGTTGATGCCGGACTTCATGAATTTCAAGCGCACGCCTTCCGTGGCTAGAAGATCCCGATATTGTTTAACCAAAGCATTCTGCGGCTCCTGAAGAATTCGAATAAAGTCCTGCTTGCCCAGCGAGTGCATCTCCACTCTGACGGGAAATCTCCCTTGCAGTTCGGGAATCATGTCGGAGGGCTTCGAGACATGGAAAGCACCAGCTGCAATAAACAGGATGTGATCGGTGCGCACCATTCCGTGGCGAGTACTCACGGTGGTTCCCTCAATGATGGGTAGGATGTCTCTTTGTACTCCCTCCCGGCTGATCTCGGGACCTTGCCCCGCTTCTCTTCCAGCGATCTTGTCAATTTCGTCGATAAAAACGATGCCCGAGTCTTCCACCCGGTCCAGAGCCTCGCGGGTCACCTGTTCCATATCAATGAGCCTGGATTCCTCCTCCATAATGAGGTACTCGATGGCTTCCTCGACGGGCATCTTGCGCTTTCGTTTCCGTGTCCCCAGGATACCGGGCAACAAGTCTCTGATGTTGATGTCCATCTCCTCGATGCCCTGACCAGGGATGATCTCGAAGGCGGGGAAGCCACGCTCTGGAACTTCTAACTCGACGTTTCTATGGTCTAACTTCCCTTCTCGAAGCTGACGGCGTAGTTTTTCACGAGTCTTTTTGAATGTTTCCAGTTTTGGGGCACCCCGTTTTGGAGTAGTCTCCCGGCCCTTTGGAGCTTTTCGCTTTTTGGGGGGGGAAGGGGGGAGCAGCAAATCGAGCAACCGTTCCTCGGCGTTCTGCTCTGCCTTCCTGGCCACCATGGCTATCTTTTCCTGACGCCGCATGTCCACCGCAATATCCACCAGGTCACGGATGATCGATTCCACGTCCCGGCCCACATAACCGACTTCGGTGAATTTGCTGGCCTCCACTTTCAGAAAAGGAGAGTTAGCCAGCCGAGCCAGCCTGCGGGCGATTTCTGTTTTACCCACACCTGTCGATCCAATCATGAGGATGTTCTTGGGTTGGATCTCTTCGGCCATCTGCGGTTTCAGTTTCTGTCTTCGAACTCGATTTCTCAGGGCCACGGCCACTGCGCGCTTGGCTTTACGTTGACCGACGACGTGTCGATCCAGTTCCTCCACAATCTGTCGAGGCGTCATCTCATCCAGGTTGAGAGGGCGGTCCTCGAGATCATTTTTCGGGGATCGAAGGGAGGTGAAGGCAGTAGTCATGATCAGAGGGTCTCGACCGTAATAGCGGAATTCGTATAGATACAAATTTCCCCGGCAATTTTCAGAGACTCCAGGGCGATTTTTTGGGCCGAGATTTTGGTGAATTGCAGAAGAGCCTGGGCCGCAGCCAGGGCATAGGGACCTCCCGAGCCAATGGCGATCACTCCATGATCCGGCTCGATTAGGTCGCCTTCCCCGGAAACCAAAAAGGAATGCTTCTTGTCGCTAATGATGAGTTGGGCTTGCAGGTGTCTTAACACTTTGTCGGTACGCCATTCCTTGGCAAGTTCTACAGCGGCTCGGGGGAGGTTCCCTTGAAATTGTTCCAGTTTGCTCTCAAATCGAGCAAAAAGAGCGAAAGCGTCAGCCGTTGATCCGGCAAAGCCAGCCAGGACCTGATTCTCGTGGAGTCGACGAATTTTTTTCGCTTGACTCTTGATAATAGTGTCTCCCAGACTGACCTGGCCGTCCCCTGCCAGGGCCACCTGTTTGCCCCTCCTGACCAAGAGTATCGTTGTCCCTCGGAGCGCTGCCATCATTGACTGCCAGTATAGTATAAGACTCATGAGCCGAGCAAAAAGGGCTGACTTTGTAGAACTTCTTGATCGGAAGTGCATCTCAGTAAATAGATGAGTTGATTATGGGAAGGGGGCAGTCCTTCTCTCCTCCTGGAAGTCCCCGAATGGACACCCCCAAAAGTGACTGACCCCTTCCCACCTAAATTGCCCGGATGATTTCGGCGCTGCAGTAGAGAATTCACGGATAATCCGGGCTGTCAGATCAAACTGAGTTGAGCGGCATTCCTCTCGAATTCCTCGCGAAAGCGCTGGACCTGGGAGTTGACTTCACCTCCAATGAGCAGGAAGAAGCTGGAGAGGTATAACCAGAGCATGAGCAAGATAAGTGTCCCCAGACTTCCGTAGAGCGCTTGATAGAGTTCGTAGCTGACGAATCGATTCACGAAAATCGCGAAAGTGCTCGATCCCAAGATCCAACCCAAACTAAAGATGGCGCTACCTGGCGATAGAAGTGTCCAGGGAAGAGGCTGGGCGGGAAGAGCGGAATAGACAATCTGCATTCCGATATTGAGAAAAATAAAGATAAGGATCCAGCGAGTGGCAGTGTAAAGGGTCGCCAGATGAGTCTGGAATGAAGGGTAGGGCTGGATGGTGATGTGTTGAATAGACATTTGAATAAGCCAGTCGCCAAAGAAAAGAAGAATACCTGAAGTGATGACAAAGAGGGACACCAGGATGGTCACACCTATACTCAAAAGCCGTATTTTTACATAGGAGCGAGTCTCTTGAATGGCCAGAGCTCGATTCAAGTCCCCCACCATTCCGCTGAAGCCTACCGATGCCCACCAAAGCGCCAACAAAATACCCAGCGAGACCACTCCCTTATTTTGGTGACTGATCAGCTCCAGAGTGAACCCGCGCAACCAAATGTAGGACCGCTCGGGAAGAAACTGATTCATTTCCACCAAAATCTTGTCCAGCAAGCCGGGTTCGATGGGGATAAACCCAATGATCGCGCTTAGAAAAATGAGAAAAGGGAAAAAGGCCAGTGAGAAGTAGAAACTCAGTCGGGCGGCCATGCCCCAGCAATCGTCACTGCTGATCTCCTTCCACAAAGCGAGCCAGAACTCCCTCTTGGAGAGGTAATAGAAGGCTTGCAAATCTAACTTAAGGGGGTTGGATGGCATGAGGAGAGCCGATTGGACTAGCCCGAATTATGCATAGGTTCTCGTTCACGAAGCACCGAAAGCCGACCTGAGTGCGTTGCGCCACGCGCGACAGAGGCCCCCGCAAACGTACTGTACGGTACGTTGAGGAGGCCGATCGAGTGGAACGCAGGCGGTGCGCAGCGCACGCCGGATGATCTCGTCGCTGCAGTAGAGAATTTATGCATAGTCCGGACTAGTCCATCCACCATTTTCGACATCTCTCCCCAAAATTCTCCAGCCAACATATGCTAATCTATGCAACGAGGTCATCTCCCGATGAGCAGGACGAGCAAGAAAAACTCCAAGCAGAAGGTGAAACCCAGCGAAGAGACCATCGAATCCCTGGTTGAGCCGAAAAGCGAGGAACTCTCACCGCAAGAACCGTCCTCCGAGTCACAGGTCAAGCTAGCCAAGCTGGATCCGCTACCCAAATATCTGCTTGAGATCGGCCGATTTGAACCCCTCACGGCC
>JAZFTY010000187.1:0-2359 GCA_036446935.1 Acidobacteriota bacterium
GGCGCATACCCCTCGCCTGGCCAATAGGGGTTTTGCTCATTCAAGGCATAGCCCAAATCCACGACCTCAACCTGGCCGCTGGCAATCTCGGCCAAGGTTGGCGGGGTCTGTGGCCCAGTGCAGGAGGTGAGAAGGCAGAGAGGCAGAAAAAGCCTAGCCCGGATTATGCATAGGTTCTTGTCACGAAGCGACGAAAGCGACGACCTGAGTGCGTTGCGCCACGCGCGAGGGGTACCCGCCTGTGCGGGTCGGTCCCCGCAAACCTACTGTACGGTACGTTGAGGAGGCCGACCGAGTGCAACGCAGTCGGTGCGCACAGCACGACGGATGATTTCGGCGCTGCAGTAGAGAATTTATGCATAGTCCGGGCTAGTATTGGGGCAGGCTCCTAGACCCCATATGGAGTATAATCAGGACACCGAAACCTCCATATCCTGGGATTGGTAGGGGTTATCCGGAGTGGGATGCAAGGTCCACCCGGATAGTCAGGGTGGGGATCTAGAATAGGCTCCGCTCCATAATTTAAAACCTATCCTCGGAAGGGAAGAACGAACATGAAAAAGCCGGCTGGAAAAGCGGAAGTGTCGACGGGTCTCCACATTCAACCCTACTTTTCCCAAAAAGGAAAACACCCGTTTGACGAGATCCGGTGGGAAAGCCGGACCGCCGAAATCAAGGATTTCACGACGGGTAAGGTCGCTTTTCGGCAGGAGGATTTAGAATTCCCTGAGTTTTGGTCTCAAAGAGCGACCGACATAGTAGCCAGTAAATACTTTCGCGGGCATCTGGGAAGTACCAAGCGGGAACACAGTGTCAAGCAGCTTATTGGGCGTATTGTAGATACCCTGACGACCTGGGGCCAGGAGATGAAGTATTTCGCCTCCAAGGAGGATGCTCAGACTTTTAATCATGAATTGTCCTATTTACTGCTGCATCAAATGGCCGCCTTCAATAGTCCGGTGCAGTTCAATATGGGCATCAAGCCGAATCCTCAATGTTCGGCCTGCTTCATCAATAGTGTTGAAGACACGATGGATTCCATCATGAACCTGGCCAAAATCGAGGCCACTATTTTTAAAGGGGGTTCCGGCTCCGGTGTCAATTTGTCGAAGATTCGTTCTTCACTTGAGCCTTTAGCCGTAGGGGGGATCGCTTCAGGACCGGTCTCTTTTATGAGAGGGTATGACAGCTTTGCGGGGGCCATTAAGTCGGGCGGCGCTACGCGCCGCGCCGCAAAGATGGTCATTCTCAATGCCGATCATCCTGATATTCGGGAATATATCTGGTGCAAGGCTCTGGAGGAACAAAAGGCTCACAAACTGATCCAGCTCGGGTACGATGACACCATTGATGGAGAAGCCTACCGAAGCGTTCAGTTTCAAAACGCCAATAATAGCGTCAGCGTGACCGACGAGTTCATGGAAGCTGTCGTCAATGACGGGGAATGGGCAACTCGTAAAGTCACTACCGGTGAGGTGGTTGAGACTTACAAAGCTCGCGAAATGATGGAGTGGATCGCGGAAGCGGCGTGGATTTGTGGTGATCCTGGTTTCCAGTTTTCCACCACCCTGAATGATTGGCACACCTGTCCCAATAGTGGGCCTATTAATGCCTCCAATCCCTGCTCAGAATACGTTTTCCTGGACAACTCAGCCTGCAATCTGTCCTCTCTCAATTTGGTGAAGTTCCTGAAGGAAGACGGTCAATTCGATATCCAGGCCTTTCGCCGAGCCGTTGAAATCATGATTTTGGCCCAAGAGATCATTGTGGATAACTCCTCCTATCCGACTCCGGAAATCACCAAGGTCAGCCACGACTACCGGACCCTGGGACTCGGATATGCCAATCTGGGAGCACTCTTAATGGCCTGCGGACTTCCCTACGACAGTAATCGGGCCCGCAGTCTCTCAGCCGCCATTACAGCTCTCATGACGGGCCAGGCCTATTTGACCAGTGCCGAGATTGCCGAGCAGGCGGGTGCCTTTGCAGGATTTGATAAGAATCGGGTTCCCACCATGCGCGTCATGCATAAGCACCGGGAAGCTCTCTCGGACATCGACTCGGCCTTAGTTCCCATGGATATTTTGCACGCCGCCATGGAGGTGTGGGATCAGGCCATCGTCAAGGGCTCCGAGCATGGATTCCGAAACGCCCAGGTCACACTCCTGGCTCCCACCGGGACGATTGCCTTCATGATGGACTGCGACACGACAGGTGTCGAGCCAGACTTTTCACTGGTAAAGGTCAAAACTCTGGTGGGAGGAGGAACCCTGAAGATCGTGAACAACACGATTCCTCGAGCCCTCAGGAGAATGGGTTATCCGCAAGGGGACATCGACGACATCTTGAGGTATGTCAA
>JAZFTY010000188.1:0-2538 GCA_036446935.1 Acidobacteriota bacterium
GTCAGGGATTCGATAGCCATTCCTACGGCCGCCCTGCGCCAGGAGGGAGGTCGCTCATTGGTCTGGGTCGCGGAGGATGGCAGAGCTCGACAGCTCATCGTCGTAGCGGGAGAGCAGGACGATCACTATGTCCAAATTCGCAGCGGCCTCAGCGGAGAAGAAAAGGTGGTCATAGCAGGGGCTGGAGCTCTCTCGGAAGGAGATTCGTTACAAATCTTCTCTCCTTCGGAATAACCCATACTGTCCTCGGATATCCATTGCTTCAAAGAAGGAAACGTCACCATGAGAAAATCGTTGTCTAGCTTACCGGTTCGTACGGCACTGTTCGGTGTCCTGTGTCTGATGGTCTTTGGCGCCGAAGCACTGGGCCAGTTTATCCCCTTCGCGAAATATTTCAGCGACCAGAGTAGAGCTGTAATCTCGGTACCTCTCACAGAAATCAGTGGGCTGGTGCGTGACGGACAGGTTCTTCTCACCGAACAGCAGGCAGTTGAAATGGCTCTTCGCTACAATCTCGAAGTCAACATCGAGCGCTACACTCCCATTTTGAATCTGTGGGCTGTCGAGGAACAAAGAGGCGTCTATGATCCACTGGGGACATTCAATTTTGATTGGAATCGTCAAAAGAGCCCGACCTCATCCGCTTTGCAGGGCGGGGACAGCATCACCAATGTCTTCACCCTCTATCAATTTGGTTACGGACAAAGATTTTCAACCGGCTCCTCGCTTGAGATCGGCTTCCTGGGAAGCAGGGGGAGGACAACCAGTTTCTTTACCAACCTGATACCGGCGATCGATACCAGTTTTGATATTCTCTTCAGACAAAACCTCCTGAAGGGTTTTGGGAGAATTCCAGCCGACTATCAGATCGAAATCAGCCGCACAAATCTGGAAATCAGCCAGCAGGAGTTCCAACGTCGCGCCGTTGAAGTGATCCTTCAAGTCCAGGATGAGTACTGGAACCTGAGGTTTGCTGTTGAGGCCATCCGGGTGGAGGACACCGCTCTGAATGCAGCCCAAACCCTCCTGGAGCAAAATGTGGCCCGCTTTGACGTGGGCAGCGCTTCCCGATTGGAGGTGCTGCAGGGAGAAGCAGAAGTGGCTCTGAGACAGGAAGAACGGATTCGAGTCGGTTATCGATACCGCCAGATTCAGGACCGCCTGATCCGGCTGATCACTGAGTATGAAGACCCCCGCAGTTTCCCCTTTGAGATTGTGCCCGCTGATGTTCCCGATGCAAACCTTCAGGTGTCGGAGTCCTTTGAGCAGCTGCAAGTGATTGCTCAGGAATTGCGTCCTGAGCTCCAACAGGCCGGTTTGCAGATCGATAATGGACGGGTGAGTCTGGATCAGTCCCGAAATGAGCTGCGGCCCACACTTGATTTGGTGGCCGGTTATCAGCAATTCGGACTCGGGGGGAATAGAATCGTGCGTGATTTTTCGGGAGGAATTACCAATCCAGAGATCATCGAGATCATCCCTGGAGGAATAGCGGATTCGCTGGACCAGCTCTTCAGTGGCGAATTCTATGGTTACCTGGTGGCCTTGGAGTTGCAACTGCCGCTATTCAACCGGGAAGCCCGGTCAAGAAACGCCCAGGCCCAGATTCACTATGACCAGGCGGTGTTGAGCCAGCAGAATGTCCGGCAGTTGGTTTCCCTGGAGATCCGCAATGCCTTGACCGAACTGGAGATGAATCAAGCCAGTCTTCAGACGGGGAGGGTGGGCTTACGCGCCGCCCAGGAGCGCATGGAGGCGGAGCAGGCTCGTTTTGAGGTGGGAGCGGGAACCACCCGACAATTGATTGAAGCTCAGCGGGATCTGCTTCGGGCGGAATCGATCGTGGTGCGGGCGGAAACCGATCTGATGAAGAGTCATGCCCTGCTGGATCGAGCGCTGGGCCGGACTTTTGAACGTCACAACATCAGCCTCACCGAAGCCCTGGAGATGAATGTGCACTAGGGGCCCCGCTGGGGCCCGAAATCCCAAATTCAAAATCCCAAATTCCAAACAAATTCCAAATCTCAAATTCAAAATTCGAAACCAAGTCGACCACAGACCAGTTGCCGCACACTGGCACGAACGCACGACCGCACGTCTTCCCATTCACGCACCATTCCACTAAGCTCTCCAGATGAGGGATGTCACCAAAACCCTGGAGGGAGAGCTGGACCGTGCAGGATAAGAGAGTTGATCTTGCCATCGTAGGTGCCGGGTTTTCAGGACCCATCCTGGCGGCCAAGATTGCCGAGAAGGGGGTGAAGCCGGGAAGCGGAGAGCCACTGGCGATTGTCCTCATTGACGCCGGGCCCTACTACAAAGGAGCCGCTCGACCCGGTTACGGCTCTACCCTCCGACGCCGGATGTTCACCAATCTGGAGGGCAGGCATCAGCAGGCTTACCTCTGGAACAACGATGTTAGCCTGGCCAAGATCGTGGGTGGAAGCTCCCTGCACTGGGCCGGCCAGGCCTTCCTACCTACGCCTGTAGACTATCTTCACTGGCAACAGGAGACGGGTGTGGATTGGACCCGGGACA
>JAZFTY010000189.1:0-3293 GCA_036446935.1 Acidobacteriota bacterium
CAGGTCTGCTGCGGCAGCTCCGAGCTGTTCCACAACGATCGGGGCCCCGATGGTGTCAGGCCCCACGTTCAGAACGGTGAAGTCGATGTGGTACTTTTGCATGAGAGACCGGGCCAGCTCGATCTCAGGAGGAGGGGACAATCGGAGAAACCCCTTCTCGATTCCCTTGGAAAAGATACTGTAGATCTGCTCCCGTGAGCAGGGGAATCCTCTGCCTGTCACCCAGCTGGCAATCTCCGTGGGGCGTTCCCCGTTCTTAATCAGCTTTTCACACACACCAAAAATGATCTCGTCGGGAAGACGGCCTTGTTTTCGTTTCATTCAGTACTCCTGCCTTAGTGTTGAAGCTACATTCTACAGGATTGTGAGCACAATAGTCGCAAGTGTGTTTTTTACTTGACTCTCGAGATCATCTTTTGTACAAACAATAGTGTTCAGTGAAATAACAGATAGTTACTAGTGAAAGTACAATTTATAATATTGTAATAAAGAAATCGATTTTAAGCTCTTGGCCCAAAAACTTCCCCCCGGGATCTTCTCATCGCAACTGGAAAATAGGACATTGATCAACACCTTCACCGCCGCACGGATTCTTTTCCCGAACCAGCTGATCACCAAAGCCACCCTCAGAGTTGTACAGAGACTCTGCCAGGGAAACAAGCTGGATTGCTGGAAGATCGGCCGAAAATATTCGATTGATCGGAAGAGTCTCGACCGCTTCATCGACGAAGCGCGTTACCGATCAAGTTGGGGAGCCCTGGATTGAGCGCCGCTGGCGACACATTCAACAGAACTTTCGAAGAAAATAGGATTTGAATATGGAAACACAATTCTTGTTTGAAATATATCCCGTTTTTCTTGGCGACAGAGGGAATTCAGAACCTGCCCATCTCCCCTGGCACGAAGCGGGAGAAAGCGCTGAGTCCTCCGTAGCTCCACTGGTTGTGGGCCAGGACGACGGTTGGGTCTGGGCCAAGGTGAACGAAGCCACCCGGCACATCGTGAAGGTCTGTGGCCCCGAAAAGGCCGATGTCGGCCTACAGTCTCTGGTTCTTGGCAAGAAGAGAGTGCTGGGCTTTCTTCCGCTTCGCCCGGGAACCCTGGTGAATGCTCTACCGGCGCTGCCTTTCAGTGCCCTGACCACCCGCGACAATTTTCTGTTGCCCGGGTGTATTGCCTATGTGACCACGCGGATTCAACTCTTCGTGGGACGGCCTCCGCAGGAGCTATTGGGTAGGGAGTGTATCTTCTGTCAGATCCCCGTGGAGAAGGGAACTCGTGTTGTGGTCTGCCATTGCGGGCAGGCGGTACATTTCGAATCAGAGGTCAGCCACCCTGATGTGGCCGAAGAGGACCGCCTGTGCTGTTTTGAACAGGTAAAGAACTGTCTTGCCTGCAGCCGGACTCTGACTCTTGAACCCCATTTACTGTGGGACCCGAGGGAGAATCGATGACCCAGGGAAGTTCACAACAGCTGAGGTGGTATCAGTGGGCCCCCAAAACCCATTCCCGAACCGGAATCCATTTCGAGGACAGAGCTTCCCAACTCACGAAGACTGCCAGGTCACTTGATTTGAACCTCGCCCTTTCTGGGGCTCGGCTGTCCTTATCGGCACTCAAGAGGTGCTCTGTAGCGGTTTTTGGCCTGGGGGCAGTGGGCGGAGAAATTCTGACTGCTCTGGCCCGATTGGGAGTGGGGAGACTGATCGGAATCGATGCCGGGAGGTACCGAGAGGATTCCTGGAGAACTCAGCCAGTTTTTCCAGAGCATGCTGGGCAAACGAAAGCCTGGGTCCAGGGTTTGCGAGCGCGTCGTCACAATCCGGCTGGCGAGGTGTGGGCGGCCATCGGCCGCGCGCAGGACCTACCCCTGAGCGTTCTCCGTAAGGTGGATGTGTTTGTCACGGCAGGCGACAATCTGGAACTCCCGGTGTGGGCAGGAAACATGGCCGCAGCCCTGGGAAAAGAGGCCCTGGTTCAGGGTGCAGTTCACGGCCCCACCTGGACGGCTATATGCCGTACCTACAACCTGGCATCGGCAGACTCGCCGTGTCCGGGTTGTATGCTCAGGTCCAGGGAGTGGGGACTTCTATCCGTTCGGTATGGTTGCGACCCCGCAGCCGCAACAGAGAGCGACCTTGTAAAGGACCATGACCTGGGCCCCACTGCAACCTTGCCGGCGGTTTGCACAACAGCCGCCCAGATGGCGACGGCAGAATGCCTCAAGCGGCTTCTGAACATCGAGGCTCAGGAGGCGCAATCGGAGGAAATCAGCTACTGCCTCCTGACCCATCAGCTGCTGCGCACCACACTGCCCCGAAATCCGAGTTGTCGCTGTGCTCACGAGCGGTGGAAGATCCATGATCTGACCCAGCCACCGTCTCAAATGACTCTTTACAAACTGGCCTCCTCGATCAACTGTGAGAAAGACGATCTCCAGATCCGAGGAGAATCCCATTGGGTGAGCGACACCCTATGCAGTCGCTGTGGCCTCAAAAGTCCCGTTCGAAAATTTGTTCGCGGTTTTGGGGGAAAGGTTGGGGCCTGTGATTGCGGTGCCGCCCTGCTGGCCTCGCCCATGGGATCCTTTTCAGTCATGCCTCCTCAAGATCTTGAGGTGTGCTTGAAAAGACCTCTATCCGCTCTGGGTCTGGAGCCCGGAGGCAGTGTTGGCCTTTCATCAAAAGGTCAGGAATGGACCTATTTTTTTTTCCCGGGAAGGCCTCGATTTCGCATCGAAGAAGAAGAAAGTGAGAGGAAAAATGACTAACCTGCCCAAGAATAGTCGCGAGAGTCGCATCCAGGCTGCCCAGGCTAGAGTGCACCGGATCATGTTGGATCAGGCACTGCAGGGAAACGGAGGTTCAAAGCCCTGGCAAAGCTGGAAGGCCACCCAGGCTGACGAGGTGGTAGAGGACCTGGTCAATCGCAGCCCTCGAATGGAGATGGTGAGCATTCAACTGGAAGGAGATCTGAGTCTCATCTACAAAATACAGATGCCGGTTCCTCTGGCTCCTCAAGGCCACCTCCTCGGTTTTTCAGGGGTTGCTGTTTTTCATCTCACCTACCGGGAAAGTTGGAGATGGGAGAACCCGCCCGGCTGGGGGCCGCTGGGTATCTTCAGCCGGAGACCGGTCTGGCACCCCAATGTCTCTCTGGAACACAGAGGCGTCATCTGCCTGGGAGCGCTGCCTCCCAGCACCCGGCTCAAGGAAATCGTACTCCTGGGCTACTACGCCTTGACGCTCCAGGAAACCGTTTTGGACGAACTGGACCCCGTCGGGGTTCTTAAT
>JAZFTY010000190.1:0-4421 GCA_036446935.1 Acidobacteriota bacterium
ACCCTGCAGAGGCAGCTCGATCGGGGAAAAATGACCGAGGATTTCGTGGCCGCCGCACTCCACCTGAAATCACATCCCGAATGCAGCGGGCGAATCGGTGTTGTGGGCTTCTGCTTCGGGGGAGGCATGGCCAACACGTTGGCCGTACGACTCCCCGATCTTGCTGCGGCGGTTCCCTTCTATGGCGGGCAGCCCGCTGCCGAGGACGTCCCCAAAATCAAGGCTCCTCTTTTGCTGCACTATGCAGGGCTGGATGCGCGAGTCAACAAGGGATGGCCGGATTATGAGGCAGCACTTAAAGCAAACGGCGTCACCTACACGGCCCATATCTATGGGGGTGCCAATCACGGCTTCCACAACGACACCACGCCCCGTTATGATCAGGCCGCAGCGACCCTGGCCTGGCAAAGGACCATCGATTTCTTCAACCAGAGTTTGCGCTAACCGTTAGACGGAATTGGGGACAGTCCCCGATTCCGTCAGAAACCAAAGAGATAAGTCAGTTTGGCAATAAGGGCCCGCTCGATGACCTGACCGCCGCTGGCCCGCCTCTCGTTGTAGACCAGAAAAAAGTCACTTAAGGGTTTGTAAATGAAATTGAAGCGGATGTTGCTGGAAATCTCATCCAGGGTGCTGTTGTATTGAATGAGGGCGTTGAGAAACATGCGCGGGCTAAACGAATAATCGATGCTTGTATTCACCAGATCGGTGGAGAAAACCCCCGAGGGCAGATCCACATCGTCATGCTCCCAGGTAACATCGGTCGAGAACCGGGCGCCGAGCTGAAAACGGAGGCCGGCCTGGTAGGAATCCTGATGGCCGTCAAAAAACTCTCCTGCCCTTAAGCCCAAGCTACCGCTGAACATGCGGCTCAGGTCGCTGGTAAAATCGACGCTGATCGATCCAAACACGTAGTCTCCGACGGGGATAGCCTGATCGGGTTGTATAGAGAAGGGCTCATCCAGTCGTTCAAACTCAACCCGGTGGGTAAACTTGAATAGGCTGCCATTCTGGAGATCCACCTCGAGCGTCTGGTCGAAGTTTTTGCTCTGCACCAGGTTGGCCTGATTGGTGATGTACTCGATTCCGGTGGAGGGTCTGAACTCCCTCATCCAGGGGATTCCCTCCCCCGGTCTAAGCTTGAGGTTAAACTCCCCTCGGCTTTTTCGGATTCCCTTGCGAGGGACGAACCCCACCTCCGGATTGAAATTGTCTTCAATGGAGAGATACTCGGCCTGAATGTCGTAACGAGGGTCGGCCCACCCCGCAAAAACACTGGCTGAGGTGTCGTCCCCGGGCAGTCCCGGAGTGTCTGTTTTCAGAAAAAAGGAGGCAATTTCCAGGTGTTGGAAAAATTGCAGGCGGCCGTCCACGCCGAAGGTCCGATTGTATTCACCCCCGCCCTGCTTGTTGATGAAAATACCGCCCACATTAGAGTGCCCGAGGATATCTCTTTGGATCCGTGCCACCGTGAAATTGGTGGAAGGGATCTCTTCGAACTCATCGGCCTGAATGGAGAGAAAACCCAGACCATAGGGACCCGCCCGACCCGTGAAGCGGACTCCACCCAGGATGGGGACCACGCGACCTTGGGACAGGCCAATGCGACGACTGAAAAAGGCAATCAGGTCACGGCTGCTGTTCCTGAAGCCCCGGCCCACTCTTCTGACCTGGAACAGGACCGCATTTTCCAGAAAAAACTCCCGCTTCTCCGGGAAAAAGAGGGGAAAACGGGTGAGGTTAATCTGCTGCCGGTCGGCCTCCACCTGAGAAAAGTCGGTGTTGACCGTGACATCCAGGGCCAACTCCGGTGTCATCCCGTATTTCAAGTCAAAGCCGACATCGGGAAGAAAATCCACGTCATCACCTTCCCGGCGAACCAGGGGAGCCAAGAGGTACGGTTTCAAGTAAAGATTGCGTCCCTGGCTAATTCCAGACAGACCGTTGAGCTCCCCCGCCAGGGAAACCCGGCTGGTTCGGTAAGGCCGGGGTAGGGGTGACCAGTGGACGTACTCGTTCTTGCCGCGAATTCTGCGACCAAAATTTACCCCCCATACCTGCTCTTCGACATCGCGGAAACGAAGGGAGCGGAAGGGGATCGCTATTTCAGCCTGCCAGCCCTGCTCGGTGATTTTGGTCTGAACGTGCCAGACCGTATCCCAATCATAGTTTCTGCTCTCACTGTCCCCTCCCGTCTGACCGTCCCGCTTGGCTCCTCCCGGGTTGGTGCCAAAAATGAAGCTGTTTCGCTTGTCGTTAAAAGTGTCGAAAACCATGGTAAAGGCATCGGTATTCGCGGGCCTGTAATCTCTGGAGATATCGGTCACCGTGATCCCTTCCGGGCCTGCAGAGTCAAAACAGTACACCCCTAGGTACAGGTTCTCGTCATCGTAGAGGATTCGCACTTCGGTGCGCTCGGTGCTGGGTTCACCCATGAGCGGTTCCTGCTGGATAAAATCGGTGGCGGGCTGGGCCAGGCTCCATTCCGGTTCGTCCAGGTTTCCGTCAATGACAATGGAGGCTTGGATGTGAACCGCGGTGACCTTTTTCTCCGGGTCCTGAGACATGGCGGCCGGGGTGAAGCAGGAAAGAGCCAGGGCCATACCCCAAATCAGCAACGCCGTACCGCTCAAGAAATTTTTGTCAGAGGGTAGCGGTCGACAGAATTGCATTTGGCCGCTCTTAGAGAATAGGAGCGATGAGCAGGTGGACCAAGGGAGCCAGGATCATGAGCAGCAGTGTTGCCACCACACCCACCTTGACCATCTCCCTCATATCCAGGTAACCGGAAGCGAAGGCCGTCCCAGCGGAGGCTCCTGCCCAGGGAAACATGATTCCCACCGCCAGGTTGGTGATCAGGATGGCCATGCTGGCGGGGTTCAGTCCCAGGTCGACAGCCGCGGGAATGAAGATACTGCAAAAAAGAGTGGCTGCAGCCGTTCCCGAGAACAGGTTGGTACCCACGACCACCGAACCGGCAGCCAGAAACGGTAAGCCTGAAGCTCCGATGCCCAGGCCTGCGACGAGTTCTTGCAAAAACTCCAGGACTCCAAATTCGGAAAGGGCATCCGCCATTCCCACCGCACCGGTACACAAAAAGATGATGTTCCAGGGGGCGTGTTCGGTCATATCGCGCCACACCAGTGTTCCCTCGCCCTTGCCAAAATTGACAGGAAGAAGAAACAGGACAAAGAGAATGATTGGCGGAACCACCCAGGTGGACAGGGCGCCACGCAGGTAGGTGGCAAAGGGGTGTTCCGCGCCCACGGCCAGGGCAACCAGGGAGGGAAAGGTAAAAAGAAAGACCATGCAGCAAAAGCTGATCAGAACATTGATCTCTCCCCGGCTCAGTTTCCCCAGTTTCGAGATCTCTTCTAGGATGAACTGCTTTCCCCCCGGAATACGGGAAATCTCAGGAGGAAAAAAGAAACGGAGCAAGAGATAAAAGGTGACCAGCAACACCAGGAAAAGAGGTACCCCCACCTTCATCCACCTGAACCAGCTGATGTACTCACCGGCCAGGCTTTCGGCCAGGGCCACTCCGATGGCGTTGTGGGGGCCCCCTGCCAGGGTTCCCACTCCCCCGGCCACGGCACCGTAAAGTGTGCCCAGGGCCAGAAAAGAGGCCAGCCGACTCCTCTTGCCCTCCGCCGGTGTAATGTCTCCCACCTTACTAATGTAGGCATACAGAGACATGCCGATGGGCATCATCATCGCCACCACCCCCGCATCGGCAATGAACCAGGACATCAAACCAGCCACCAGCATGTACATGAAGGTGAGGGTGGCGGTGCTGTTGGCCACTCCCTTGAGACTCAGGAACATCAGGGCCACCCGTTTGGCCAGACCATGCTTCTCCAGGGCGTAGCCCAGCATGCTGATTCCCAGAAGCCAGAAGAAAATCCTCTGCCCATAAAGGCCGGTGGCGGAACGGATATCCATGACCCCAAAGGCCGGAAAAATAACCAGGGGAAGAAAAGAAGCGATGGCCCAGGGCACGGGTCGCGCCATCCACCAGACCACCGCCCAAACGAAGGTGGCCAGGGCCACCTGGCCCTTATAGGGAAGCCCTTCCAGGGGGGCCGCATAGATCAAAGCAAAGGCAACGGGACCGCTGAGGATCTTGAGCAGGGAAGCTACGCTACTGTTCATGGTTGACTTGATTCGAACCCTTATAGCCTAACCCTCAAGAAGTGACAAGATTCCCACCTCATGGGAGTTGACTTTCGAGGAGTACCGAACCTACGATGACTTCAGTAAATTATCTAGAATAGGAACCAAAATCATGCCCTCTCAAAAAGTGACCCCCATCCGTGCACTCTTAATGCTTCTTCTTTCCCTGGTCTTGAGCCAGTGTTCCCCGGCTCCCCCGGATGTACTGGCCCCCGATAGGGTCTTGCACAACGGAAAGATCGTGACCG
>JAZFTY010000191.1:0-2675 GCA_036446935.1 Acidobacteriota bacterium
TGGCATTACCACGAATCCTTCCCTGCTCGCCAAAGAGGGAAGACCCCTGGAAGAAGTGGCGAGGGAGATTTGCGACCTGGTCGATGGTCCGGTGAGCCTGGAAGTGGTGTCCACGGAATCCGATGAAATCATCACGGAAGCACGGAAATTGGCAAAGATCCATGAGAACGTCATGGTCAAGATCCCGATGATCTCTGAAGGCCTGAAAGCGTTGCACGTGGTCGCCCAAGAAGGCATTTCGGTCAATGTCACCTTAATTTTCAGTGCCACCCAGGCACTTCTGGCGGCTAAAAACGGAGCAGCCATCGTCAGCCCATTCGTAGGGCGGTTGGACGACATTGGCACCGATAGCATGGACCTGATTTCGGACATCCTGACCATCTACGACAACTACGAGTTTCCCACCGAAGTTTTAGTGGCCTCGGTTCGCCATCCGGTACACATTCTGGAGACGGCCAGGATGGGAGCCCACATCGCCACGATGCCTTTAAAAGTCATGGAGCAACTCCTCAAGCATCCCTTGACCGACATCGGACTGGCAAAGTTCCTGGCCGACTGGGAAAAACAGAAGCAACTGGTAAGCAGCTGAAGACACCCACACGGGATATGGATGCCGACGACAAGCAAAAGGAACTCCAACGTCGCCACCTTGAGGCAGAAGAAGCCGGCGGTAAGGAGCGGATTGAGCGTCAACACAGCGCGGGTAAGCTGACCGCTCGAGAACGAATCCATCAACTCCTCGACGAAAACACTTTTGAGGAAATGGATAAGTTCGTCGTGCATCGGTGCACTCACCTGGGAATGGAGAAGAAAAAGATCCCAGGGGACGGCGTGATTACAGGCTACGGCAAAATTGAAGGCCGCCTGGTCTATCTATTTTCTCAGGACTTCACCGTTTTTGGCGGCAGCCTCTCGGAGACGTACGCCGCCAAGATCTGCAAGATCCTGGACCTGGCTATGAAGATGGGTGCTCCCGTCATCGGTCTCAATGACAGTGGCGGAGCCCGTATTCAGGAAGGGGTGGTCAGCCTGGCCGGCTATGCCGATATCTTCCTGCGCAACACCCTGGCCAGCGGCGTCATTCCACAAATTTCCGCCATTATGGGTCCCTGCGCTGGCGGAGCGGTCTATTCTCCCGCCATTACCGACTTCACCTTTATGGTGCACAAAACCAGTTACATGTTTATTACAGGACCCGACGTCCTTAAAGCAGTCACCCAGGAGGAAGTGACCCAATCGGAACTGGGAGGAGCAACCACCCACACCACCATCAGCGGAGTGGCTCACTTTGCTGCCCAGAGCGATGAAGAATGCCTGGGCCAAATTCGTGAGTTGCTCTCCTTCCTTCCCTCAAACAACAAGGAAGATCCGCCTTATCAAGAGCCTGCGGACGATCCCGACCGAGTCGATCCCCAGCTGGACCAGCTGGTCCCGACCGACCCCAACCAACCTTATGACATCAAAGAGCTCATCGTTTCGGTTGTGGACGAGCACCAATTCTTTGAAGTTCAACCTCAATTTGCTGAAAACATCGTGGTTGGATTCGCTCGATTGAATGGATTCCCAGTGGGAATCGTCGCCAACCAACCTGCTGTTCTAGCTGGAACCCTGGACATCAACTCTTCCGTGAAGGCGGCCCGCTTCGTTCGCTTCTGTGACTGCTTCAACATTCCTCTAATCACCTTCGAAGACGTGCCCGGGTTTTTGCCGGGAATCAAGCAGGAGCATGGAGGTATCATCCGATCCGGGGCCAAACTTCTCTATGCCTTTGCCGAGGCGACCGTCCCCAAGATTACCGTCATAACACGCAAAGCCTATGGAGGAGCCTACTGTGTCATGGCTTCCAAACACCTGCGAACCGACATAAATTATGCCTTTCCCACGGCCGAAATTGCGGTGATGGGGCCACAAGGAGCCGTCGAAATCTTGTACCGAAGAGAAATTAAAGAGAGCTCTAATCCGGAGAAATTCAAGCAGGAAAAAATCGAAGAGTTCCGAAAGACCTTCGCCCATCCTTACATTGCCGCAGAGCGAGGCTACGTGGACGAAATCATTGAGCCCCGTCAGACACGAACGAAATTGATCCGTGCCCTGGAAATGACCGCCAACAAGCGCGATACCAATCCGCCCAAAAAGCACGGGAATATACCGTTGTAAGAGCGCGACCCGCAAGCGGGTGCCCCCGCGCGCGTTCCAGGTTCCAGGTTTTGAATTTGTTTAAAAAGATTCTTATCGCCAATCGCGGGGAGATCGCGGTCCGGATCATTCGGGCCTGTCGGGATCTCGGCATCTCTCCGGTCGTGGTCTTTTCCGAGGCGGACCGGGAAGCTCTGCACGTCAGGCTCTGTGATGAGGCCCATTTCATCGGACCCTCTCCCTCTCTGGAAAGCTATCTGGTGATCGAAAAGATCATCGATGCGGCTCGCAAATCAGGGGCAGAGGCCATTCACCCCGGCTATGGGTTTCTGTCCGAGAGCGAAGCTTTTGCTCAAGCCTGCGAGGATTCAAGATTGGTATTCATCGGTCCTTCGGCCGCTTCCATGAAGCTCATGGGCAGCAAGATCGCCAGTCGGGAGGCGGTCCAGAAAGCAGGTGTGCCCATCGTTCCCGGTACCACAAGGCCTCTGCAATCCAGGGAAGACGCGTTGAAAGCGGCTTCTGAAATCGGCTACCCC
>JAZFTY010000192.1:0-2619 GCA_036446935.1 Acidobacteriota bacterium
GCCACTCGCAGCGAAGTCACCCCTCAACAGGTTCAAGAGTGGATTGACCAGGGTCCTTATACGGCACGTCAGGCCGCTGAGCTGGGATTGGTCGATGGCATTCTCTATCAGGATGAGGTGGAAGAACTGCTGAAGGGGCCCGAAAGCGGGCTTCGCCGGCTCTCCCCTGGGAAGCTGCGTGTAAAAGAGGGATGGCTCAAGAGATGGGTCACCTTCTACCGACCGCAGATTGCCTATCTGGTGGCAGAGGGTGTCCTGACCACAGGTGAGTCTCCCCGCAGGGGAGGCAGGCGGCCCACCCTGGATTCCGAAAGCCTGACCCAGTTTCTCCGCAACGTCCGGCGGCGCAAACGAGTGAAGGCTGTGGTCCTTCGGATCAATAGTCCTGGGGGTTCGGCGCTTACCTCCGATCTCCTGTGGAGAGAGATTCAGCTCACCGACCAGAAAAAACCGGTGATCGTCTCGTTTGGAGACGTAGCCGCCAGTGGAGGTTATTACTTGGCCACGGCCGGCCGAGCTATTCTGGGAATGCCGGGCACATTGACCGGTTCCATTGGCGTCATCTCCGGGAAGTTTAATCTGGCTCAGCTGCTTGCCAAACTGGGGGTCACCGTAGATAGCGTGGACAAAGGCGAACGAGCCGGCTACTTATCCCCCGCCCGACCTTTTTCCAAGGAGGAGGCCGAGGCTGTTCAAGAGCAGATGCGGGAATTCTATGAGGAGTTGTTTCTCAAGAAAGTGGCCCAGAGCCGGGGAAAGTCGCCGGAGGAGATCCGCAAGCTAGCCGAGGGTCGAGTCTGGACGGGAGCACAGGCTCTAGAAAACGGATTGCTGGATCAGGTGGGAGGACTGGTCCAGGCCGTGGAAAGGGCGCAACAAGAAGCCGGATTGCCAAAGAGAAAAAAGGTGCGGCTAGTGCACTACTTCAGGCGCCGTACCTTGAGAGACCTGCTTTCGTTTCCTCTGCCTGGCGGCCTCTTGGACCATCATGTACTGGCCTTAATGGCCGATGATTTTCGCATTCATTGATTGACAGTGACCCCCTTGGTCTTCTCCACAAGGCGGATTTCCCCGAGGGTCATTTCCTTGTCCACGGCCTTGCACATGTCATACAAGGTTAACGCCGCAACCGAGACAGCGGCCAGGGCTTCCATCTCCACCCCCGTAGCCCCGCGGCAGCTCACCTCACTGCGAATGAGGAATCCTTCTTCCTGGAGTTCGATCTGAACATCGACTAAGTCAAGATTCAGGTTGTGGCAAAGGGGGATCAGTTGGCTGGTTAGCTTGGCCGCCTGAATTCCAGCCAGTCTCGCCACTTCAAAAGGATTCCCTTTGGGAAGGCCCGCCTTGCGAATCACTTCTCCGGTTTGAGAGGACAGAAACAGTTTGCCTTCGGCGATGGCTTTGCGGCTAATCAGGTCCTTCCTGCCCACGTCCACCATTTTGGCGCGGCCCTGTTCATCCAGGTGAGTGAGTTTCGTCTTCATTTCCTTCATCCAAGTCATTATCTAACAAAAGCACCTCCACTCGCTCGCCAGCTGGAAGGCATGTCACATCCGCTTCCAAAACCATGAGTGAGTTGGCCGAGGAAAAGGCCACCAGATCCGCCGAGCCTCGAGTCTCAATGGGCTCCACCTCGAATTTGTCTCCCTTCCAGACGGTCCGGGCCTGCTTAAAGAACTTCCTCCCCGGCTTTTGCCTCGTCTCGGTGACCAATTCCCCCCACACCCTGGGCAAACAAGGACTTTGAAATCCCATCCAGCGACGAACTGCCGGCCGCACAAAGAGTTCGAAGGTGACAAATGCGGACACTGGATTACCGGGAAGCCCAAAAATCAATCGGTCTCCTTTTCGCCCCACAACAATCGGCTTACCGGGCTTGATGGCAACCTTCTGCACAAAGAGGCTGACCTCTTCTTCCTCTAGGATCCGATGCACGTAGTCGTATTCACCCATGGAAACGCCACCGCTGAAAAGGAGAAGGTCATACTGCAGGCCTTGCGACACCACTTCCCGAGTACGTTCTGGGTCGTCTGGAGTCACGGGAAAAACCTGCGCATCCAACCCCAGGTTGTGACACTGGGCCCACAAGGTGTGGGCGTTCGAGTTGCGGATTTGACCGAAGGCGGGCTTTTCTTCCACCTCAACAATCTCATCGCCGGTGGGAATAACGGCCACCGTGGGGGCCGCATAAACCTCCACCTCCTTGCGGCCAAAAGTTGCCAGGACGCCCACCTCTGCAGCACCGAGCACTCTGCCGGAAACCAGAACCGTCTCCCCTTGACGGACTTCATTTCCTTGTGCCGCCACATTCTCTCCCTGGGTCACCGGCTCGAGCAACTCTACCGTCTTGGGCCCGCCCGGGCGGGTCTTCTCGATCATCTGCACCGCATCCGCTCCCGGAGGCACTGCCCCACCCGTCATGATCTGGACTGCTTGGCCCGCCTCGACCTGGGGCTGATCTGGACGGCCGGCAGCCACCACCCCGATGACCTCAAGCTTTACAGGAGCCGTGGCAGCATCCTGGCTGCGCACGGCATAGCCATCCATAAAGGACTTCTTGAAAGGAGGCAGGTCGAGGTCAGCCAATACCGGATGGGCCAGCACGCGGCCCAGGCT
>JAZFTY010000193.1:0-10781 GCA_036446935.1 Acidobacteriota bacterium
CACAAGCTTGCCTTCCGCCACGGCCACGGCCAGTGCCAGCGGCAGAGATGCCGCTACGGTATTTCCAAATCGGGCGTGGGTTTCAAAAACCCGGCTCGGATCGAGACCCAGCAGTTTGACCACTCTAGAGGTAGAGGTCACGCAGACGGCATGGCCAATAAAGATGTCGTGCACTTTGCTGGCGATGGCCTGAGTTTCCTTGAAATGGCTCACCAGCTTTCTGACCGTGAAGGAAAGTAATTCTCCAGGCATGGTGAAAAACGACATGGGCTTAAGACCATCGGAGGAATTGTTAGGCGAAAAATCATCCGCATTGGGGAGAGGGATTTTGCACAACCCGTGCTTGTCTCCCCAGGTCTTGAAAGAAAAGACCGAATCATCCTCAGCACCGTTTGACTTCAGCAGGGTGGCCGTTGCGGCCTCGCCGATGGTAAAGGCCGAAAAAGCGTTCTCCACATCGTCGCTGCTTTCGAATTCGAAGTTCGCGTATTCTCGGAAAATAAACTCGCAGTTCAGGATCATGACCAATTTATAGGCCTTCTGGGCCAGAAAGGTCTTGGCAATAGCCAAACTTCGAATCCAGCTGGCGCAGGCATCCATCACATCAAAGCAGGTAGCGGATGTCAGTCCTAGTTCACTTTGAAACAGGTTAGCGGTGGCAGGCTCCATCCAACCTCTGGCCACTCCGGCATAGATGAGCAGATCGACTTCCTCCGGCTTGACTCCCGCCTTCTTGAGGGCTGCCTTCCCAGCTTTTACCGCAAAATCCAGCGCCCGCTCTCCAATCCCCCTGTGATAGCGGGTCACGGTTCCCGACATCTTGAAGAATCTCCTCATTTGAGTTTCGACATTCTCCAATTCTTTAGGAGAGAGGTTCTTGCGATTCTTTTCGACGATCTCCTCAATCAGATTGTCATTGGAAACTTCCTGACTGGGGAGAGCGTAGGAGATATTCAGAATTCTCATCTTTAGTCCCTATTCGGGCCCCTCTTTAGGGTCATTTACCCGAGTACAAAGCTACCTGTAAAGCCCTGTCTTGTCAATGGAAGGTTACTCATTTGCGCTATCTCACCCATCCATTAGCCCGGAGTCGGCACAGGTTCTTGTTGTAAAGCAACGAAAGCGCCGACCTGACTGCGCTGCGCAATGCTGGACACCATGTTAGCACGAAGTCACGACACTAGCCCGAGCTATAACGCCATGTTATGATCTGATTTTCCCAGGGAGGATATAGAATGAATGACCGTTCTTTGGAACAATCCAACATCGATATCATTTCTCTCGATTTAGGTAGTTTTCTGGCCGGAGAATTACCCTCTCAGATCATCGATGTAGCTCGTGAGCTGTTGGACCGGAAAATTGAGGAAGGGCAGCTCCGAGGAGCGTTCGTTCAGGGGTTCGGTCGAGATCTTCATATGCATCTGTCCACCTACAGCGGAGATCTTCAGCAAGCCGATTCCCTCACCGTGTCAAGCCAGGCGGCCCTGGCGGCCGGACTCAAGGCTCTGGAAGAAGCTCAAGCCATGGGGCTGGCCTCTGCCGAGGCGGAAAAACTCTCCAGCCTTCCTCCCCACACCCAGGCCACGGCACTGAACCTTCGCAGCCTGAATTACCCTTACACGGAACGAGGAGCTGAACCGATCTTCGTGGCCAAGGCGATCAATGCCAGTTGGGGATTTTTTAATCGGGGACTCTTCAACCTGTATTTTAATCCTGATAAGGGCTCCGGACGTCGTATCGAAGGAAATGACTTCCTGGGCATCGTTGAATCCATTGAAGATCTGAAAAGCAACAAATCCGAGGTGCGGACCTTTGAATTCGCACCGGGCTACGTGAATGAAATGATCGCTCTGATCGCCGATGCCGACGAGTGGCGCTTGAGTCGCGTTTACGCGGTGCGGGGCAAATTCGGAGAGGGCCAACTTTCCAAGGAACCGGCCGCCGCCGTGTCGGGCGGTGTGGACCCGGTGTGGATAGGAAGATCTCAATCGGGACTGCCGGCTATTGGCGAATTCACTCAGGCAGCCGGGGAGTTTTTCTTCGCGCCAGGTGGCGAGAACGGACATTATCGAGTGGGGTTGATGCCCGTTTCCTTCCAGGAGGCACGCACCCTCTCCTCATCGCCCGGAACGGCACGCGTGGTGGCCTATGCCTATCAATCCTATGATCAGGGTCGCATTCCGAGCGAAAAAGACGTGGTGGACGTTTTTGCTCAGAATAGAGCGGAAACCTCCCGCGTGCAGCGGGAGGCCACGAGACTCATCAGCCACATGGTGAGCCATGAGAGATTCGAACCTTACTTGAATCCCACAGCGGCTGAAGAATGCGCTATGCGGGAACTGAAAAATCTAAAGGGACGTTTTGAAACCATCCCGGACCAGGATGAACTGGTGGAGGCCACTAACCAACGCGCTTCCTTTACCCTTTCTGACATTAAAGCGGACAGTGGCGGCAAAGTCGGCCACACCAGCCCACCCAACCACTTTCGTTCTGTGGCTGAAGCCAGCCTTGAGGAGGCCAAGGCCCTGAAGTTGATTCATGGCACCTCGGAACTCATCGAGGTGGGGGATGATGGTCACCTCCTCATGAGTCACGCCAAAGGAGTGGACAACAACGAGATCCATCTTTTTGCCTATCGTACTTTTTTCCGCCAGGTCTGGGTGGCCGAGATCCTGGGTTACAAGTGGTACGGGCTGGGGCAGGATCTGGTAGGAGAGGCATCGGCCGGAAGTACGACCGAAGAACTCGCCAATCTCACCGATGAATTCATGGAACTCCTGGAAGAAGCACTCCCAGCGGCGGAGCGCCGTCAGGTCGATCGATTGAAAGAAGCCTATCGAGAATGGAAGGGCGGCAAAGGAAAAGGGCACAAGCCCCTTGAGGTTTTTTCCGGGAACGTCTCCGGACAGGGTCCAGGTTTCGCAGAACTCCCCCTGATGGGAGCCGGTCGAATCGGGCTGCTGGCGATGGACAAGACCGGTCCCTCCGCCTTCAATCTGCCCATCTGGTGGAGCCTCAACCGCGCCCACAAGGACGGCAGTCTTAGGAAACACATTGAGAAAACAGGCGGCACGGGAGTCGTCATAGAAATCTGGGATGTGGAGAACCATAAACGGGTTTTTCTGGATCTGGAATCCGAGCCCCTGAGCATTCAAAATCTCCTGGGAGCCATTGAAAGGTTCAACATCAAACGCATCTGGAGCAGAACGGGCGAAAAATGGGACCCTGCACAGACCCAAGGGTCATTGGACGAGATCTTGCTGGCC
The DNA here is from genome assembly GCA_036446935.1 of Acidobacteriota bacterium. Classification (GTDB taxonomy): domain Bacteria; phylum Acidobacteriota; class UBA6911; order RPQK01; family JADFOI01; genus JADFOI01. The sequence goes on from JAZFTY010000193.1 coordinate 3,267, forward strand.
GCCTCTACCGAGAAGCTGGCCGTCATTACGGGCGGTGAATACCGGGGCAAGGATGATCCGGTACTGCTGGCCGTGGAGCCGCTGGCCCAAGCCTTGAACCTGTTCATGCGCGACCGCTTCTATATGACTCAAGGAGACGGCCGGGGTTCCCATTTCATGTTCCCGACACCGTTGGCCTTCGAGGACGCCATTGCCACCATTAATAGCCGTGCTGTGGCGGTGTCCGCCTGGATCACGATAGATAATTCCGGAGAAATCAGAAGATTCCACGACGAGTTTGCCGATCCCATCTATGAAGTAGCACGGGATCGTGCCTATGAGCTCAACAAAGCCATTTGGGATGCCCAGGGAGGCAACTTTATCCCGGTAGGAGTGGGCAGCGCCAAAGTCGAGCAATCCTATCCACTGGCTCAGACTCTGGCCCGGATCACGGCCTCCGATTCTGAATTCATTTCCAAGCGAACCGTTTCTCGTGTGGCACCCGAAGAACTGGTGGGAACATAACGTTGTGAAGACTTCCACCCAACAGCGGCCATCCTCTCGAAAACCCTCGGACGAAAGCACCCGCTACATCTATCTCTTTCACCAAGTGGAGGAAGCGGAGAAAAAGGTGGGCGGTGACTGGGACAAAGTGCGGGGATTACTGGGCGGTAAAGGTGCCAACCTGGCTGACATGACCCGAATGGGGGTCCCGGTCTGTCCCGGTTTTACCGTCACCACAGAGGCCTGTAACCTCTACCTTTCCGGAAATGGGTTCCCCGACGAAGTGTGGGAGCAACAGCTGGCCGCCATCGGTGACGTTGAAGAGGCCACCGGCAAGAAATTTGCCGATTCCGCCAATCCCCTGCTGGTTTCCTGCCGATCGGGTGCCAAGTTCTCCATGCCAGGCATGATGGACACCGTTCTCAATATCGGCTTGAACGATGAGGTGGCCCAGGCCTGGGTCAAGCGAGGGGGCGACGAGCGCTTTGTCTACGACTCCTATCGAAGGTTGGTTCAGATGTTTGGCAGCGTGGTGTTGGAGCTGCCGGATGAGTCCTTTGAAAGTGTCATCACCGAACGGCGAGAAGGTGCCGGAGTCCGTAGCGATGCCGAACTTTCCGCGCAAGATTGGGTCGTTGCAACCCAACAGTTCAAGGACATTATTAAGACTCAAACAGGTACTGACTTCCCCGTAGATCCTTATCAGCAGTTGAAACTGGCCACCGAGGCTGTCTTTCGGTCCTGGAGGGGTAAGAGAGCCATCGACTATCGCAAAGCGACCGGCATTCCCGATGACCTGGGGACGGCCGTGACCATCCAAACCATGGTCTTCGGCAACATGGGGGACGACTGCGCGACGGGGGTGGCCATGTCTCGCAACGCTTCTACCGGAGAGCCGGAGATGGAGGGAGACTTTCTGATCAATGCCCAGGGTGAGGACGTAGTGGCTGGAATTCGTCAGACCGAGCCGCTGAATGAGATGAAAAGGCAGATGCCGGAGGCTTACGCCGAGTTTGAGGCTATTGCACAGCAACTGGAGAATCACTACCGCAACATGCAGGACATGGAGTTCACCATTGAAAAAGGCAAGCTGTGGCTTCTCCAGACTCGGGACGGTAAACGCACCGCCCAGGCCGAGGTTCGCATTGCCGTGGACATGGTCAAGGAAGGACTGATCAGTAAGGAAGAGGCGGTCAGGCGGGTGCAGCCCTCCCAGGTCGACATCTTTTTACACCCTCAGTTCGACCCGGCCGCCCGTAAAGAGGGCCAGCTCATTGCCACAGGTCTCAATGTCTCCCCGGGAGCCGCCGTGGGCATCGTCGCCTTCGACGCCGATACGGCCGAACGCTGGGCGACCCAGGAGGGCAAGGATGTCATCATGGTGAGGCCCGAAACCAAGCCCGACGATGTGCACGGAATGCTGGCCTCCAAAGGTATCCTCACCAGCCGGGGCGGCCGGACCAGTCACGCAGCCTTGGTGGCACGTCAATTTGGCACACCCGCCGTAGTGGGCGTGATCGAACTGGAGATCGACCTTGAGGCCAGGAAAATGCAGGTCGGTGATTTTTCGATTCAAGAAGGAGATTGGATTTCACTGGATGGGGCTTCGGGTGAAGTGTTCCTGGACCAGCTGCCTACGGAGATTCCCGACTTCAGCAACCCCTATCTTCTGAAGATTTTGGAGTGGGCAGACGAGATTCGCACACTTCAGGTCTGGGCCAATGCCGATTACCCCCGTGACGCCGAGCGGGCCCGCCAATACGGAGCCCAGGGTATCGGCCTGTGCCGAACCGAGCATATGTTTTTTGAGTCCCATCGCCTGCCCATCGTCCAGCGGATGATCATGGCCAAGGACAAAGCGGAACAAAAAGAAGCCATCGACAGTCTCCTGCCCTTGCAACGGGAGGACTTCGAAGGACTGTTCAAGGCCATGGACGGGCTACCGGTCGTGATCCGCCTGTTGGATCCGCCGCTGCACGAATTTTTACCCTCCCACGATGAGTTGATTGAGGCCCTGGCGGATTTGAAGATTCAGCTCCACACTCTGACGGCACCCGGAGAAAAGGACTCGATCCAATCCCAGATAGACGAAAAATCCACCTACCTGGAGAGAGTGAAGGTCCTGCAGGAGGTGAACCCCATGCTGGGAACACGCGGCGTTCGCCTGGGCATCCTGATCCCTGAGCTCACCAAGATGCAGGTTCGGGCCATCTTTGAAGCTGCCTGCAAATGTGCCCAGGCAGGAATCGACGTCCAACCGGAAGTCATGATTCCCCTGACCTCTCACGTGAACGAGTTGAAGGTTCAACAACGGGAACTGGAAAGTACGGCTCAAGAGGTGATGGCAAAAGAGGGCGTTGAGATCCAATACAAGTTCGGCACCATGATCGAGACACCGCGGGCGGCGCTGACGGCCGATGAGATGGCCGAGGTTGCCGAATTCTTCTCCTTTGGCACCAACGATCTGACCCAGACCGTGTTCGGCATCTCCCGTGATGACGCCGAGTCCGGCTTCCTGATTCATTATCTACAGGAGGGCATCCTGCCCGAGAACCCCTTTGCCACCATCGATCGTCTTGGACTGGGAAAGTTGATGGAAATGGCCGTAAAGCTGGGTCGCCAGGATCATCCCGATCTGGAGATCGGCATTTGCGGTGAGCATGGGGGAGACCCGGCAAGCATTGCCCTGTGCCACCAACTGGGCTTCGACTACGTTTCCTGCTCTCCCTTTCGGGTCCCCATTGCCCGCCTGGCCGCCGCCCATGCGGTGCTTGATTCGTGATTGCGTGCTAGCGTCACTCCCTGCCGCTAGGTAGGGCTTTGGTGAATTCCCGAGCGACGTAAGGGGTGTTGGGCACCTTGTGGTCGATGAGAATGGCTTTGGGGTCGACCTCCTGGCCATAGAACTTCTTGATGGCGGTACCATCTGCTCTCAGGCTGGCGCCTTCCAGAGAAATTCCAGCAAAGAGACCTTTGGACCTGGCGTAGGAGTATATCTCCGCCCGGAAGGTGATGTCCGTGTCCGCTTCTACGCTTCTTCCCACCGGTCCGGCGGCTACACTGGCATCGGCACCCAATGTGAACTTATTTCCCATCAGACCCTGTATGCTCTTGTCGGTCATCAGGAACAAGACCATATCCGAGGACTGGGCACCAATTTGAAAACCGAAGCTTCCTCCGGACAGTTTGACGAAAGAGAGTGGACTCCAGTTCCCCTTCTTTCCCTTGCAACTGGCAATTCCATTTCCGTGCCGACCCCCGAAACCAAAAGCAGCCTTGATGACGTGGGGAATCACCACCACACACTGGCACTTCTCTAACAGGCTTGCGGGTACACCGCCATCCTTGGCTTTGATCAACGCCTTGTAGACACTCGTGGACTCTTCCACCCGGTCGACAAATTTATCCCCAAAGAGAGGGAAGGTAAAACAGACGACAAGCGGAACAATCACACTCAAGGTCGCGACTTTGTTGGTTTTCATGTTGGACTCCTCTCGGAAATGGCCTTACAACCAGTATACGAAATAGAAGAGCCCTGGTGGGTTGCACCCTTTGCTTATCCGCCGAACCAAAGCCTCAAGGCAAACACAATGATGGTCACCGTCACCACTCTCTTGATCCAGGCATGCCCCTTGAGGACTGTGAGTTTCACTCCAACCAGCCCTCCCATTGCCATGCCCGTCCCTAGCGCCAGCCCAATCCACCAATCCACTTGGCCTTGCCAGGCAAACATGCCCAGGGACACCACCCCAAAGCACAGGACGCTGAGCACCTTGACCGCATTGCCCCGCACAAGATCCAGACCGGCCAGGCTCGTCGTGGCAAGAATCACAAATCCCACACCCGCTTGAACAAATCCTCCATAAACTCCCGAGAGAAAAAAACCCACTGCCAATACGGCCACCACCGGAGTCTGGGAAGAACCGGCGGCCCCGAGTTGCATCTTTTTTAGAGGGTCCCATAGAGTCCAAAGGGTCACGGCAATCATCAAGAATGCCAGGATCCTTTGGAAGAGTTCATCACCCACCCAGAGGGCAACCCAGGTTCCCAGAATAGCTCCCAGCATGGCCGGTAAAGCCGCCCAAAGAAGGTAGCTCCAGTCGATCATTCCATGACGGCGAAAACTCCATACCGCGCCTGCATTTTGAAGCACGACGCCGACCCGGTTGGTCCCGTTGGCGAGGGTGGGAGGAAGGCCCAAAAGAATCATTACGGGAAGGGTCAGGAATGAACCGCCACCCGCCACCACATTCAAAACCCCTGCAACTGAACCCACGCCAAAAAGTAAGAGGTAGCTGCTCCAGTGGTCCATTTGTTTCCCAGTGCTTGCAAAAGTGTTAGCCGGGATTATGCATAAATTGTGTACTGCAGTGCCGCAGGCGTCACGAAAACCTATGCATTACCCCGGTTGGCCATTGTAACGGAAAGATTTAGATTTGCTATGATGAGGACCCCATAAGGAGGTAGTAGCCGATGTCCAAGAACCTGGGAGCAACTCTACCGGAGGACCTGCTGGATTTTCTCTCCAGCACGGAGCCCGGCGATAAGTTCAAGCAAGTCATTCTTTTCTCCACCACCGATGAGGACGGTTGGCCGCGCCACGGTCTCCTCAGTGCTCGCGAGGTTCTTGCCAAGGATTCCAAACGGCTTCTTCTCCTCCTGTACAGCAATTCTCACAGCTCGGCCAACTTGCAGCGGGATGGTAAGATTTCCATCGTCCTGGTCAATCCCAACATGAGCTACTACGTTTTCTGCAAGGCTCGCCCCCTTTCTCCATTGCCCGATGCACCCAGCGAAACACTTTTCGAACTAACCGTGGAGAGAGTCTTGGAAGATTCCTTGGCCACGGCGAGGATCTTGACGGGAATCACTTTTGAAGGCTATGACCCGGGAATGACCCAGGAGAACCGGAAGATTGTCTTTCAAAAACTCGTGGAGCTGTGAGCAAAGAACACCAGAAGACAGTATCCAGAATGGAGAGTTAAGTTGGTCTGGGACTCAAGGCTCATCCGCAGCAGGTCTTGGAACCGAGGATCGTGGCGGATCGTAGAGTCAGACGGCATGGCTACTGATTTCCGGCGGGAAGCGGGACGATGATAGCCTGGTCGAGACTGCATCTCGACATCCTGGCCGATCGGTTGTTAATTTGACCATGTCCCCGTTGGCGTAGAATATCCGCGCCAACGAGGACTCCGATTCTGTATTGCCGGGATTGGCTTAATTATCGTCCCCACCAACAGGCCCGCTGACCCAGGGCACGGCCTTCTCGGCCATTGCGATAGTCGCCTCTACCCGTTCCATGTCGATGTTGAATTGCTCGCCCACTGGAGGCGTGTTCCACTCTTTGGCCAGGCTATCGTTCAGGGAGATCACCCGACCTCCCACCATGGTCATAAGAGACTGGATCTTGAGAATATCGTCTACAGGGACGGTGAAGTAATCGTGGTTCAAAATAACCAGATCCGCCCACTTCCCTTCCTCCAGCGTTCCCAATTTGTCGGCCTTCGTCACGTAGCGGCCGGCCCATGAAGTGTACAGCTTGAGTGCCCGAACGCGATCGATGCTCTCCTCAGGAGCCCAGATGTACCCTCGAAACGCTCTTCTCACCAACAGCCATTCCGAATGGAAGGGGCCTGGTCCGCCGGTGTTCTGGCCCACTATATTGATACCCGACTCGATCCAGGTCTTGAAAGGCAGCATGTACTTCCGAAGATGCTCGGGATCGTTGTACTCCCCGTAATCCCGGATCAGGGCTTCGAAGGTCCTCATGTAATTGGGATCACAGCTGATCATGATGTTGTATTCCTTGATCTGATCGAGAATGTCCGATCCCTTGCCGATCTGATCACAGTGTTCGATCGTGAACATACCGTCTCGGATCTCCGCCATCGTAATGTCGGTGCCCTCTCGGGCCTCGTCGATCATCTGGATGAAGCGTCGCGTGCTTTCGACGCCTACGGAATGGACGCCCTTGAGCCGCCAACCGGCCCTGAGAGCGTTCTTCAGGGTATCCCAGTGAAGATCGCCCGACTTGGGGCAGGTCTCCCGCTCCTTGATGTGGGGCGGAGCAACGATGTCATCCCCCAGACAGGCTTCCGGAATATGGGAATCCCAGCGCTCGGAACCTACGCCGTCAAACCACAAGTAGTCATCTCCGATGCCCTGGAGCACCCCGGTCTTGCGGTACAGCTGGCGGGTCTCGATGGGATTGGAGGGCCTTCGGTGAACCTCGTAGTGAACAGAGAAACGGATGGGCATCTGGCCCAGCTCGGCCAAGGTGGCGTACCCGCTCATAATTTTGGGAAACTGAATGCGGCTGGAAAAGGTGGTGACGGCGCGAGAGGCGGCAAAGGCCTCGGATCGAAGCTTCAGGGCCTGAGCCAGGATATTGAGAGGTACGTTTTCCGCGTAGAGTTCCCATCCGATGACGCCCATCTCCACACTTCCCACCCAGCCGATCTCGGCGGGGTCCACTCCGATCTCATCCATGTGCATGGACTCCCGAATGGAGTCCGAATAGCCGGGCAGGAACTCGTTCAGAATATCCAGAGCCGCGGAATTGATGGTGCCCCGGTTTCCCGGACGCACCACTACCGGATTGACGGGAGCCCACTCGTCGATCGTTCTCCGGGTGGTCAGTCGCCGGGTGTCTCCCCACGTATCCAGCTGCGTAGGATCACTGGGGTGGACACGCATGTTGACCCTCAACCACACACCCGGGTCCATGGTTTTCACCGCCTCCTTGATGGAGTCTCGCAGGATCCCCTGCGTTTCCTCCAGGTTGTCCGCCGCCTGGGGAGTGATGATGACCTCATTGGGAGGATACTTGATGCCGAAGCGGTTCAGATAGCTGAGCGCCGCACCATAGATGTGCGAGTGAGTTTCAATGATGCCCGGGATCATGGTTCGACCGTTCAAGTCGTAGACGACAGTGAAATCAGCGGCCAGGGCCCTGATCTCCGCATTGGTACCCAGCTTCATGATGGAGTCGCGCTTGACCGCAAGGGCTTGGTAAACGCTTCCGGGCTCAGA
>JAZFTY010000194.1:0-4253 GCA_036446935.1 Acidobacteriota bacterium
TACTTTCACTTATCCTATGGCTTCTGGCAGGGGGAGTTTCGATGGCAGCCCCCAAAGCCCCTGAGGTAACAGACGTTTCCTTTCAAACCTGGAGCAGCCCGGGGATGCCGAGCCTATTGGTGACGCTGAATCAACCGGTGAGCCGGGCATCGCTGAGTCGACGGCTCTTTTTTCTGGTCGACGGACTGGAAAAACTACCCGTCACCTTGGAGCCTGTCAGAGAGAATCCGGGCCTTGAGGACCGGCAGTGGCAGGTTCAGCCCGTGGCCGAGATGCCTCCTGACACCAAAATCCGCTTGAGGCTGAGGCCAGGCCTCTTCTCTCCGATGGAAACGAAACCGGGCGATACTCCCAAAACGGTCGTCGAGTTCCACACCTTTCCCACTCCTCGTTTTCTGGGTATCGAATGTTCCAATAACTCCGGACTGTTGATTCGAATCTACACCCCAACCAGCCACACTCCCAGTCAGGGCTGCAACCCCCTTTCCGGAATCTCTCTTGTGTTCTCCTCGCCAATCACCCGGGAAATGGTGCGCCGCCACCTGGTGGTCGAGCCCGGCTTGGACGGGGAGTTTGGGGACGAGGAGTTTGGGGACAAGCCGCGAAAGAAAGGAGAGGAGTACAAAATCCTGCTTCCGCAAGGCCTCAAGGCCGCCACCAACTATCATCTTAGAGCCCTTGCTTCCGATATCCTCGATGAATTCGGCCGCCCTCTGCCCTCCGATATCGACTTTAGCTTCCCCACCAACAACCGCCCCCCCAGCCTGGTGATGACTTATCCCATTTCCATTCTGGAGCAGCAGGTAAAAAACAACCTGCCCGTCACCCTCACCAACATTACAGAGCTGGATGTGAAATTCCAACGCCTGACCCCTGAGGGTATCGAACGCTCCCAGATCACCGTTGCGGTAGAACCCGGAAATCTTTCCTCTCCCCTGGCGAAGCCCAACAATATTTCCTATCGCTTTCCATTGAGTGTGCGCGAGTGGTTAAAGGACCAGTCGGGAGTGCTGCTTGGCCACCTCTCCACCTATCCCTTCACCGGCCCCCCGCGCTGGTTCTTCTCGGAGGTCACCCCCTTCCACGTCCACCTGAAGCTGGGTCAGGACAACAGCCTGGTCTGGGTAACGGATCTGGCGACGGGAAAACCGGTCCAGGGAGCTCAGGTACAAATTTACCGGGATCACGTGTCCGCCATGACGGCCAGGCCCACACCTTTATCCGCAGGAGTGACCCGAGTGGACGGGACGGCGTTGCTGGATGGGGCGGATCTGCTCGATCCGGCGATGGTAAATCTGAACAGCCCGTCGCCGCTTGACGATCCTGACGGCCCCGGAGATCTGTTCTTCGTCCGCGTGGTTCGGGACCAGGATATGGCCCTCCTTCCGCTGGCCGACGAGTTTTCGGTACTTGCGGAAGTTGCCAAAGATGACCGAATGCCCGCAGGGATCGGACGGCTGCCCGGACCCATCCGCAGCTGGGGCACCACGGCCCAAGGCGTCTACCGGACCGGAGACACCGTCCGGTTCAAAGTTTATGTCCGGGATCAGAACAATCAGTCCTTGGGGCCCGCGCCAGCCAAGGGATATCACCTTCAAGTCATCGACCCCATGAACCAGGTCATCTACCAGGTCAAGAACCTCGAACTCAACGACTTTGGAGCCTACCACGGCGAGTTCAAGGTACCCCCTGGATGGGGAGCCGTCGGATGGTATCAGTTTGAGCTGAGGGCAGACTTCCTCCCAAACAGAAGTTGGAAACCGATGCGGGTGCTGGTTGGAGCTTCCCCTGAGGCAAGGCATGACCCCCGTACCTCCACCCTCAAGGATACCTTCAGGCCCATGGACCAGAGCCATCTTCGTCGCTCCAGTTTGGGAACAGGAAAAACTCTTGGGGGTCCCGGCCACCATCTTCCCATCGAATCTGAAAAGACGGAGTATCAAGTCGGTGAGACGGCTCGCATCCTGATCCGAAACCCGTTTCCCGGTGCACGTGCACTCTTCACCCTCGAGCGATTGGGCATTCAGCGAGCCTGGAGCCGGGTGCTGGAAAGGGACACGGAGCTGATCGAGTTTGAGATCACTCCAGAGCACTTTCCAGGTGTCTACTTCTCCGCAACGGTGATGTCGCCGCGTGCCGATCAACCTCTGGGTAAGGGTGCTATGCGCATGAGAAAACCGACCGTCCGGATGGGTTACATTGGCCTGGCGGTTCGCGATCCTCGCAAAGAGCTCACCGTCGAGGTCAGACCGCGCAACAGCACCTACAGGCCAGGCGAAAGAGTGACCGTCGATCTGGCAGTAGCTCCCCTCCATCCGCTGAACCGCGAGGAAGGACTTCCTAGAATAGAACTTGCCGTTGTGGTTCTGGATGAAGCCCTATTCAATCGACTGGCCAGGAAAAGAGAGGACTTTGACCCCTACCAGGGCTTCTACCGTCTCCAGCCACCCCACCTGCAAAACTTCAACCTACTGACTCCCCTGATCGGAATTCAATCTTTGGAGAAGAAGGGCACCAACACAGAACACGGTGCCGGCACCGGACCCGATCTGACTTCGATGCTTCCGTTTGTGAGCTACTGGAATCCATCCCTGCTCACCGACGCCCGTGGACAAGCAACCATTGAGTTTCAGGTGCCCGACAACCTCGCCGGTTGGAAGGTACTGGTCATGGCCGTTACTTCCGGGGGTCAAATGGGACTCGGGGAGGGGCGTTTCACGGTCCATCAACCGAGGGAGTTGCTGCTGCTTCTGGAGAACGAGAAGGAACGGAAAAAAGAGAAACTTCCGAGCCCGCCGCCTATCTCATCCAGCGGCTGTAATCATCCCCACTGACGTAGTCCTTGAGATCGACCTCCAGGAAGCTTGCCCTCTTGAACAGCGGGAAGCCGCTTTTTCCTTTCAAATTCTTATATTTCCAGGGGACGGTGGCATCCACGATCATCTTCGCCTTACCGACAAAACTTCCCTCCACAAGCTCCCGTACCCCGGCAATGGGATTATTCCTGTGAGCCTTGACCTCGGGGATAATATGAACCTGCTCTGAAGGGTTACAGCGGGTGGTTACAGCCCACTCGATCTCGTCCATATCCAGGATATCGACATCCTCATCAACCATCGTCACGGTCTCCAGGTAAACGGAAAATCCAAAAGCCGACATGGCCACATGAGTTTGAAGACCTTCCAGATCGTAGTCATCCTTTCTCACCTGGATGATCCCATGATGCCAGTGAGCCGAACCGGGCGTCAGGGTTGCATCGATCACAAAGTTGGGGTCCAGTGCCTTCACGTATTGGTAAAAAGCAATATCGTTGGAGATCCTGAAATTGAAATTTTCTTTGGTCCCCGCCACAACCACATAAGCAATCGCATCTTCCCTAAGGCTGAGGGCCTGAATCTTCAACACAGGTTTGCGTTGGGGTATGCTCATATACTTCAAGAACTCGGGCCAGGGTCCCTCGGAGGCCAGATCATAGGGTGGCTCAATGACCCCTTCGAGGACAAAACTGGCTTCAGCAGGAACGACTAGATCGATGGTTTCGCATGGAATGACCTCAACCGGCTTCTTCCTGAGGGCACCGGCTAGACCCAGTTCATCCTGACCCAGGGGAAGCTTGGTCGCCGCCGAGATATACAGATCAAGGGGAACCCCCATGACCAGGGCCACCTCAAAAGGTTTGCCCTCTCTTTTGTACTTTAAAAAGTTGTTGCCCACCACACTCTCGTTTCTCACATTCAAAGCAACCGTATTGTCCTTCAAGAGCATGGCCCGGTTGATGGCCACATTCTGGATTCCGGTATCCGGATCTTTGGAAATGATTAAGGGCTGGAAGTATTTCCCCCCGTCATGAGGGGTAACCTTGACGGAAGGGACCTTCGCAAGGGCATCGAAATCGCTGGTGTAAACCTGCTCCTTACAGGGGGCCTCGCTGACTTGGACAGAAGGGATGGGGTTTTCGGTAGCCTCGATGAAAGCCTCCTTAAACTCCCGGGGCGAAACCGGTAGTCCGAGGATTTCGCGGGTTCTATCCTTTTCAGAGAGAAGGCAGGCCGCACAAGGGAAGTCATATCCTTTGACATTCTTGAAAACGACACCGGGGGTCCGTGGAAGTGCATTCAATTTTGAGATAATGCCGGTCAACTCGCACTCCGAGTCGACCTCTCTTTCGATCTCTATGACCTCGCCTCTCTCCTTATAATGTTTAATGATATTGCTGAGTCCACTGCGCTCTTTGATCTCGGTCATGTTCCAAC
>JAZFTY010000195.1:0-3014 GCA_036446935.1 Acidobacteriota bacterium
GGGCGTATAGATAAGGTGATTGGGATGAAGCAAATCTGGGGACAAACTCCTGGAGTCTTCGATGTTCTGCGCGAAAGAGATTCCATCCCAGTAGTAATCACTTGTGGGCAGAACCAGGTAAATCAAAAGAACACTCAAGAAAAGGAGAATGGAGAGCCGCGTTTGGGTAAAAAGGCTGGCTACCCAGGGTGATCTGATGTCGGTTCCCCCCATAAGGGAGCAACATAACCTATTTCAAAAGGAAAGCACAAAGGGAAGAAATATGGGAACAGCCCACACCGTGTGGACGGTCCCCATAGCGTCTTACTGGGAAGCCAATACTGGGTGGGCAATCTCGTAGTCCGTCGGATTTCTTTGTAGGGGTCAGCCGGTGGGCTGCCCCCTACAATAAGATGTGGATCGTGAGGTGGGACGAGTCAGAAGCTAAACAGCACATCCTCTTCACCCCGTTCGGCGATCATTTCCTGGATGTACTCCACCAGTCGATCCTTGCGCTTGATCAGGGACTCCAGTTCAGAAGGACCCAGGTACTTCTGGAGCTGGGTTCTCATCACAGACGACTCAAGCTTTTGCAACCCCTCCCACAACCGGCGCTCCGAGTAAAGGATACCTGACGGGTAGGGCAACTCCCCATCGGTTCGAAACGATCGAGTATGATCGACCATCCACAGTTTGCCCTTTTGGTCATAGAGATAATTTCCCCGATTGCGATCGTCGTTGTAAATCAAATTGTCGAAGACCAACATCACCTGCCAGTGCTGACTCAGGCTCTCCTCATCCAAAAGGGTGTAGCCCTGATCTCTTCGGTCGGTCTCGGTGACGGTTCCCTCAATCCAGAGCTGCAGCGATCCCTTCTCACCCAGGATCTCTCTTTCCACCGTGGGAGGGACATTGTCCAGTCCCAGCATTCGGCTCAATTCATAGGCCGCACACTCGAAAATGTAGTCGTCGCGAAACGGCACCTGGGTCCCCGACGGCAAGGTCCTGGTTTCGTTGATGCGCACATCCCGGAAGACGGAATTGACCCGCAAACCATCCTTCTCCAACAACACCTTACGGGCTCCGGTCACGCCCTGCCCGATCTGTTTGGAAGAGACCACACGAGCTGTGTTCAGGAAATGGAGGATCTCCTCGTAGCTTTCGAGAGGAAGGGGCTGCCCCTCGGCGTCGGTCAGAAGCCCCTGAATCGGCGCAAGTCCGGACACAGGGGAGACCAGAAAAACGAGTGAGAAGAGGAAGAGTAACGCTAAGGAAAATATTCTCATAGACCCGCTCTACTGCACCAGCCTCTCCACCACATAGGCACTCACGTCCTGAATCTCCTCGGGAGTGAGCGTGGACCCAAGGGGCGGCATCTGGACCCCTCCCTCCCGAACCGTTCTCATGACCCGCTCAATATCGCGGGCGCTGGTGAGAGGCGGACCTTCATGCCCACCTTGACCACGGGGGCCATGACAGGCAGAGCAGGACTCGGAGTAGACCCTCTGCCCTACACTGACGTCGGCGATTCGACCTCCCCTCCTGGTCGGAACACGGGTCGCATCCGGCGGGTCCACCTCAGCCAGTGTACCCTTCAAGGAAAAGAGCCAGACGCTGTCGCCCTTGACGGAACGGCCGAAGGCGTTGCCTGCGGAATAAGCCACCACGTACTGATCGCCCTGGTATTCAAAGATGGAGGAGGGCGCGTTGGCTCCGGCACCGGTCTGAAATTCCCAGAGCAGCTTGCCGTTGCTGGAATCCAATGCAGTGAGGCGGCCGTCGCCTCGTCCCACGAACAACAATCCGCCAGCGGTCACCACCGATCCGCTGTAACACATCTCGCTCCACCTTTGACGCCAGACGATTCGATTCGTTTTCATGTCGAGGGCAGCCAAAATCCCCGTCGCGGGAATGGGAACACCGGCAAAATTGCCTCCTATATACCTTTGCCCTATCGGAGGAAGCTCGTTGTCCTTATCGCCGCCACTGAAGAAATTCATGCGATCGTTGGCACAGACATAGAAGTAGTTGGTGGCCGGATCATAAGAGCTGGGGGGCCAGTTGGCTCCTCCAAAAGAGGCGGGTTTGACCACTGCTCCGTCCGTCCAGTAGGGGGTGAAGATCCTTCCCTGATTGACCAGTTTGAAACCCTCCGGGGCGATATCCACGGACTGAGGAACAAAGGCATCTCCTCGGGGATACGGTTGGGTGGGGGAGGTGGCCTGTCGAGGTTCCTGGAGAACCGGCCTTTCGTCGATGCCCAGCAGGGGTTCTCCGGTGATACGGTCCAGAATGTAGACCCATCCGGTCTTGCCGGCCTCGGCTGCCGCCTTTCGCCACACCCCGTCGATCTCTACATCAAAGAGAATCACGGGATTGGGAGAATCGTAGTCCCAAAGGTCATGATGAACCTGCTGGAAATGCCAGCGATACTTTCCCGTTTTTACCTCCACGGCTACGATGGACACGGCAAAAAGGTTGTCTCCAGCTCGCACCGAGCCGTTGAAGTCCGGACCCGGATTGCCGGTGGAAAAGTAGAGCAGACCCAGTTCCGGATCCACTGCCGGAGTTTGCCATACGGAAGCCCCTCCCCGTTCCCAGACACCGTTGTCCTGGGGCCAGCTATCGTGGCCCACTTCACCGGGTCCGGGGATGGTATAGAAGGTCCACACCAGCGAGCCATCCTGGGCATCGTAGGCCTTGACCCGACCCCGGATGCCAACCTCGGCCCCGGCAAATCCGGTGATGACCAGGCCGTCATAATAAAGAGGCGCGCTGGTGATGGTGTAGCCTTCCTGCCAGCGTTCCGCCTGGGTCGACCAGACGATCTCGCCCGTCTGCTGATCCAAAGCCACCAGGCGGCCATTCAACTGTCCGTCGTAAACCTTACCCTCTCCCAGAGCCACTCCCCGGCTGGCCCATCCGCAACACACCGTGGAGATCTCAGGATTCAGATGAGCCTCATACGTCCACAGGATCTCCCCCGTAGCCACACTGATGGCAAAAACATCGTCAGCCCCGGTGACGATGTAGAC
>JAZFTY010000196.1:0-3428 GCA_036446935.1 Acidobacteriota bacterium
CGCGGTCTGCTGGGTGAGCCCCATCAGTTGGATGTGTTCCTGGATGGTGAGAAGGTTCAGTCGTTTAGCGTTGGGGGCGAGCGTCGCGGTGCTTCCGGAGCCTTGCACACGCGCGACGGCAATATCTATATCGGGGAGCCCGCCCAGCAGGAATATGAGTATATGGCCGGTGGAGATCTGGAAGGGAGTTTTCAGGCCAAGGCTGGGCAGCGATTGGTAGGAGTGGTCTTCCGGAAGAAGGTCTATGAACCGGAAGGCATCCTGGAGGTGTTTCCCCGTCAGATGGGCCGTGACATCGGTAATTTTAAAGGAGGGGATCCCGGCATCGGCACCGTGACCATCACCGGGCCCTACAAGCCAACCGGATTGGGGGATACCCCGAGCCGCAGCAAGATTTTTACCTGCAACCCGGCGGTCAATGAAGAAGAGTCCTGTGCCAGGGAGATTCTCTCCAGACTGGCCCGTCAGGCCTACCGACGACCGGTTACCGATGACGAGGTGGAGGCCCTGCTGGGCCTTTACCGGACGGGTCGCAGCGAGGAAGGATTTGAAGAAGGCATCCGGATGGCGCTTCAGGGACTGCTGGTCAGTCCTGGTTTCCTGTTTCGGATCGAGCAGGATCCTCCTGGCCTGGCAGCCCATACCGCGTATCCGGTAAGCGACCTGGAGCTGGCCTCTCGATTGTCGTTTTTTCTGTGGAGCAGTATCCCCGACGAAGTGCTTTTGGAGCTAGCCGAGGCTGGTAAGCTGAGGGATCCTGAAATCCTCAAAGAGCAGGCTCAACGGATGTTGGCGGATAAGCGCTCCGACGCACTGGTGACGAATTTCGCCGGGCAGTGGTTGTACTTGCGAAATGTCTCCCAGCGCTTTCCCAACAACAGAATCTATCCCGATTTTGACGAAGAACTGCGCCTGGCCTTTGAGCGGGAGACGGAGCTGTTTTTCGATAGCATGGTCCGCGAGGACCGTCGCCTAACCGATCTGCTGGATGCGGACTATACCTTTGTCAATCAGCGACTGGCCGAGCACTACGGGATCCCCGATATTTTTGGGAGTCATTTTCGACGGGTCACGCTGGCCGATGAAAACCGTCGCGGATTGCTGGGCCAGGGAAGCTTCCTGTTAGTCACCTCTCGTAACAATAGAACGGCTCCCGTCTTGCGGGGCAAATGGGTACTGGAAAACCTACTGGGGACACCACCACCTCCGCCCCCTCCTGATGTGCCTGCTCTCAACGAGAAAAGGGAAGAGGTCCAGAAGATGACGATGCGCCAGCGGACGGAAGCCCATCGTGTCAATCCCGCTTGTGCTGCCTGCCACGTGCAGATGGATCCCATAGGTTTTGCGCTTGAAAATTTCGACGGGGTGGGAAAGTGGCGAACAAGCGAGGGCGGAGCCGCTATTGATGTGTCAGGTGAATTTCCGGACGGCACCCGATTCGACGGGCCCGTTGAGCTTCGAAAGGTGTTGATCGGCCGCCAGGAACAACTCGCCCAAACCGTCACCGAGAAACTGATGACTTATGCCCTGGGTAGGGAAGTCGGAGCCTATGACATGCCGGCCGTTCGCAAAATTTTACGAGAGGCTGCACCTGGCGACTATCGCTGGTCGTCGCTGATTTCGGGTGTGATCGAAAGTGTGCCATTCCAAATGAGGAGAACGCAACAATGACGATGATTTTTAAAAAAGCAATTGCCAGACGTACATTTTTGCGCGGCGTCGGTACAACCCTGGCGCTGCCACTGCTGGATGGGATGATCCCGGCGTTTGCTCTGGGCAGCGACCCGGCCAAAGTGGTCCGTACCCTTTTCATGTACGGCCCCAATGGAAGAATCATGAAAAACTGGACTCCCACTACCGAGGGAAAAGGTTGGGCGATGACTCCGACGCTGGAACCGTTGGCTCCTTTTCGGGATCAAATCACGGTGTTAAGCGGACTCGACGTCAAGGCCGCTGATCCCTGGGAGGGAGAGGGCGGAGGGGTGCATGCCCGACCCTGCGCAGCCTACCTGACGGGGATCCATCCCAAGCCCGACCAGGCAATGGGGGTTTCAGTCGATCAGTACATTGCCCGGGAGTTCGGCAAACACACTCAACTAGGATCGCTTGAGATCTCTATGGAAGACACCGAGCGAGTGGGAGCCGCCGACGGAGCCTACAGTGATGCTTACAGCAAGACCATCTCCTGGCGCGGACCCGAGACGCCGCTGCCCATGGAGCACAACCCACGTAAGGTATTCGAGCGGTTGCTGGGTGAGAACCAGAGTACGGACCCAGCGGTTCGACGTCGCCTGGCCCGCAGGAATAGCAGTATTCTAGATTTTGTCACCCAAGAGGTGGCTCGACTGTCGGCTACGATCGGTCCGGGCGACCGCAACAAGTTAAATGAATATCTGGATGCGGTTCGCGATATTGAACGGCGCATCCAGTTGTCCGAGGAGCAAGCCTCCCGGGAGATGCCGGAGATGGAAAGACCGGCTGGCAAGCCGTCGACGGTTGAGGAGCATGCCAAGTTGATGTTCGATCTGATGGCTCTCGCCTTCCAGGCCGACCTGACTCGGGTCATCACTTTTATGTGGGGAAGTGAGCAGCACGAGGGAGACTATCGAGAGATCGGTGTTGCCGATGGGCACCACGCCTCCTCTCACCACGCAGGCCAGGCCTACATGATCGAAAACTGTATCAAGGTTGACCTCTTTCACTCCCGATTGTTCGCTCATCTGCTGCATAACCTGCGCTCCATACCCGACGGAGAGGGCACACTGTTGGACAACTCCATCATCGTCTACGGCAGCGGCCTGAGTGATGGCATGGGCCATGTCCATCACGACGTTCCCACACTTTTGGTGGGTGGAGGAGCCGGCAAACTCAAGGGAGGGAACCATATCAGCTATCCTGATCTGCCCTTGTCCAATTTGCACCTGAGTATACTGGACATGGTGGGACTGCCCGTTGAGGGCTTTCTGGACAACCGCTACAGCGATGCCACCGGGAAGCTGGATATCCTTTCCCTCTAGAAAGAAAGAGAGTAGGTCTATGGGTATGAGTCTTAAAGGGTTGCTGGTCGGGTCGACGCTCTTGTTGATGTTGGTGGCTCCTATGGCCGCCAGCAATGCCGTGGATTTGGTCGAGGCCGTCCGGGAAGGTGACCGGGAGACCGTGCGTTCCCTGCTCAGCGAGTCGGCCGACGTGAATGCCGCGCAGGCCGATGGTGCTACGGCACTGGCCTGGGCCGTCCACCGGGACGATGCCCGGACGGTGGAACTCCTCATCGATGCCGGCGCCGACACCAATGCGGCCAACGTCTACGGGGTTACGCCTCTCTCCCTGGCTTGCACCAACCGCAACGCCCTCATCGTCGATAAGCTTTTGAAGGCTGGAGCCAATCCCAACCTTGCTCAGGACAGCGGAGAAACTCCGCTCATGAC
>JAZFTY010000197.1:0-3302 GCA_036446935.1 Acidobacteriota bacterium
CGGGTCTTTGATCCGGTCTTAAGCCTCCCCCTGGACCGAATTCAAAGACATTGGCGTTTTCCAGGAAGAATTCTCTTCTCTCAGGAAAGAATATAGAGAATCGAGTCAGGTTTGCGACCTGATCATCGACATCGACCTGGGCAAAGTCGGGATTGACCGTAAGATCCAAAATAAGGCTGGGAGTCAGCCGATATTTCACATCCTCCAATCCGGCATCGAATAGGTGATCCGTGTTCGATAGGCCTTGGGTGAAAATCCGGGATATCCCTGCGGTAACGTAAGGTTTAATGCGGAGTCTCAGCTCGCTGGAGAGGTCTCGCAACCCAACCAGATCACCAGCTTGAGAGACCTCTATGAAGTCGAAGTTGCGGCGATAGTTGCTCCAGATCACCTCTTCGTTTTTTCGGGTAATGCTCCGCTTGAAGTCGATTCCCCACAGTTGTTCTTCCTTATTCGACATGCGGATGGATCTGAAAGGGATCTCGATCTCGAGTACCCACCCTTCTTCAGTGATGTTGGCAGCCACACCCCAGTTTTCATCCCAGTTGGCATTTTGACGTCTCCCCTCCTCCGTGATCCAGGAGTCAAACTTGGTTCCCAAGGGGTTGGTGCGAAAGAGAAACCCATCCTTACGATTGTAAAAGGTATCCAGGATGATCTCGAAGGTGTCGTCGGTTTGGAGGGTATCGTCCCGAGCCCTCTCTCTTGCGATGATTTTTTCGGGTTCAGAGTCGTAACAGACCACGCCAAAGTAAATAGCCGTGTTGGTGTAGATAATCTTGACTTCGGTTTTTTCGGTGGCCGGCTCGCCTTCCCGGGGATCACGCTGAAGGAAGTCAGAAATGACAGGCACCTGCCGCCAGAGCGCCTCGTCCAGATTGCCATCCAGAACCGGTGACTCCTCGACCCGGATGGCTCGAACCACTTTCCCTTGAGAGTCTTGGGGTGGTGCGCCTAGAAGGGCGGACTGCGATAAACAGCTCACCCACAATCCGATGAGGAAAAGAGCTATGGGCTCGGTGCACTTCGTCTTAGTCATTAATGTTCGTTCCCAATAGAGTAGATCCCTGGCACACCCCTCTGGGCTTTGTACGTCGTACCTGCTCGTCGAGTTCCGAAATGTGGAGAGAAATCCCATTTTTATAGGGGCGGGGTGGGCGTTATACTCGCTAACCTGTGAGCCAGAGTATGAAAATCGCCATTACGGGTGCCAATAGCGCTATCGGGCAGGCCATTCTCCGTGGCCCACCCGAAGGAGTCGACTTCGTGGCTGCGGTTCGCTCCCAACGTGCTGCCGAGCAGCTTCCTCCCTTGCCTAACAGCACAAGTCGAGCGGCCTTGATCTCCTACGATGACCCTGAGAGTCTGGGTTCCGCTTTCCAGGAAGCGGACGCTGTGATTCACCTGGCGGGCCTCCTCATCGAACGCCCCGATTCCAGCTATGAAAGTGCCAACGTTGCAACCACGGGCGCAGTTGTTGAAGCTGCCGCTCAGAGTGGCGTCGACAAATTCGTGCTGGTCAGCGCGATTGGGGCCGACGAACGTTCAACCAACCGCTACTTCAAAACCAAAGGCCAAGCCGAAGCCCTGGTCAAAGTGTCGGGGTTGGCTTACACTATTTTGAGAGTGCCCCTTCTTCTGGGTCGGGAAACGGAAGGGGCGGCAGCTCTGCGACGCCAGATCCATCGTCCCCGAGCCTGGCTGATCGGTGGAGGGCGGCACCTGGAACAACCCCTGGATGTCGAAGACGTGGCCACTGCAGCTAGATTGGCCTCCACCCCGGATCGAGCTCAGAATCGCACTTTGGAATTGGCGGGGCCCGCGACTTTGTCCCATCGCCAAATGATTCTCCGCGCCGTCCATCTGTTGGGAAAGCAGATCCGGATTTCGTCGGTTCCCAAAGGTCTGGTCAAAACGGCACTGGCCATTCGTCAGAGAATGGCCCCGGCTGGATTTTCGCCTGACGTCCTGGAGGTGATCACGGCGGACACAAGCTTGGACCCGAACCCTGCGGCCGCCGAGCTGGGGATTGAGTTGACCGGGCTGGATGAGATGATCCAGCATAGTTTGGAGACAGAACATGAATGATACGGTAGAGTCCCAGAGCAGTTCTACTCCCCAGATTCGGCCCAAGGCTCCCCTGTGGCAGAAGCTCCTTCCCTGGCTGATCACGCTGGCCTGCTTTATCTACCTTTACACGGTTCTGGACCGGGCGGCTGCGGCCCAGGGAAGCGGATTGGTTTCCTACCTGACGGAGATTTTTGGCAGGGTGAGCTGGTGGCGGTGGCTGGGGTTGATGGTTCCTTATTCTCTTTTTTACTTTGCCATCGATACCCTGGTGATCTGGCGCGTGATCAACTGGTTCAATGCCAAGATCCAGTACTTCGACCTCCTCCCCATTCGAGGCAGTTCCTACATCCTCTCCATCCTGAACGAACAGGTGGGCAAGGGGGCCATGGCACTCTACTTGAATCGCCGAGACGGGGTTCCCGGTTGGGAAGTGGGTTCCAGCATGCTGTTTGTCATGTTCTGTGAGTTTTACTACCTGCTGGCTTGGGCCACCATCGGCATCACCCTCCAGTGGGATCACTTTCCTGAAATCTTTCATCTCATCCCCTGGATCGCCTTGGGCGCGGGTGTGTTCTTCGTCGTGTTCCATCTCTTCTTTAGCGGCCGAATAGGGAAAGGGGTGGCATTTCGCGACAGAGCCCTGTTCCACTCCTTCCGGCAGGCCAAAGCCTGGCAGTATGGAGCTGTGCTGATTCTGCGTTCGCCGGCCATGCTGGGGGCAGTCGTGGTCTATACCCTGTCCCTGCGACTCTTTGGTGTGGAGGCGAATTTCAGTGAGATGGTGGGTTATCTCCCGGTGATCTTCTTTGGTGCGGCCTCACCCGGCCCCATGCGCTCGGTGGCGATCCTTTTTTGGGTGATCCTCTTTCCCGAAAGACCGGGTGAGATGAGCACCTTCGGTTTCGTCCAGCACAATTTCTTTATCTTCTTCAATGCTTCAATCGGCCTTCTCTTTCTGCGGCGGGCCAATCGAGAGCTTTTTGGACAGGGGAATTAGCTTAGCCGGCCTGGTCTCTGCGCTGCCGCTGGGAACGTGGGTTGAGAGCTGCCAAACGGTCGGCGATAGAAAGCAGTGTACTGACGACCAGTAACCAGATCACCGGAGTGAGCAGAATCTCCAGGAAGCCCAGGCCCAGGCGAATCAGGATGTCACCGCCGAGGGGAACAAAGTAGAGCATGCCGTTGCAGCGGCCCAGCCAGCTCATGCGGAGCTCTCGCTGGCGATGCAGCCA
>JAZFTY010000198.1:0-2617 GCA_036446935.1 Acidobacteriota bacterium
AGAATGGCCAACATTTCCCCTTCACCCACCATGGCGGTGATGCAGGCAGCTCAGCAACTGAAGAGTCAGGGTATCGATGTTGTGGATCTGGGAGTGGGTGAACCGGATTTCCCAACGCCGCAGTCGATTAAACAGGCGGGCATCGATGCGATTGAAAGTGATTTCACTAAATACACGGCGGCTGCGGGTATTCCGGAGCTGCGCCAGGCGGTGGCGGATCAATACAATCGAAGGTGGGGTAGTGACTTTTCGGGAGCCAATGTCGTGGTTTCCTCGGGATCTAAACATTCCATTTTCAATGTCTGTATGGCGCTGTTCGAGGAAGGTGATGAAGTTCTGTTGCCCACTCCCTATTGGGTGACTTTTCCGGAAGTCATTAAGATGACGGGCGCCGTGCCCCGGGAGGTTGAAACTTCACAGGAGAACGGCTTCATTCTTCAGGTGGAAGATGTCAAAAAGAGTATCACCTCCAAAAGCAAAGGGATTGTCGTGAACACCCCCAGTAATCCCACCGGGGCAGTCATACCTGGTCCCATCATTGAAGAGCTGGTGGACCTTGCTCGCAGCAAGGGATTGTTCATACTTTTCGATGAAGCTTACGATTGCTTTACTTATGGTGAGGCTTCGCACGTATCGGTGGCCTCTTTCGTCCAGCCTTCAGAAGACTTTTTCGCCATTGTGGGTTCGGTATCCAAAACCTATTCGATGACCGGCTGGAGAATCGGTTTTAGCGTAGGTCATGCCGACTTGATGAAGAAGCTGACCGCATTTCAGAGTCATCAATCGGGTAACCCCACCTCGATATCACAGAAGGCCGCACTGTACGCTCTCCAGAGTGATCCCCAATTAGTCCAGGACATGAAGGAGGAGTACGAGGTGCGGAGGGACTTTGTACTGCGTTCGCTGAAGGAACTTCCCGGTTTTTCCTGCCCGCCCCCGGATGGAGCATTTTACGTGTTTCCCAATGTTGAAGGTTGCATGGAGAGGATGGGATTCTCCACCTCTGCAGAATTCTCCACATTTTTGATCGAGAAAGCGAGAGTTGCCACCGTTCCCGGTTCGGCCTTTGGAATGGAGGGATACATCCGTATTTCCTATGCGGCTTCCGTGGATCAGCTCAGAGAAGCCTTCTCACGCATTAAGGAAGCCCTTAGCTCGAGCCTGGAAGAAGCCGAAACGAGGCCTTAAAACGAACGATTCCCTGAGCCATATTTCCGTTGTTCTGGTTGAAACCCAAGAGGGTGGAAACATCGGTTCAACCGCCCGCGCGATGAAGAACATGGGTTTGCAGCACCTCAAGCTGGTGAGCCCCGGGGAATGGTTGAACGAGCAGTGCCGGAGGATGGCGGGAAAGGCCATTGAACTGGTCCATTCAGCCCAGATTTATTCCTCTTTGGATGAGGCGCTCACCGGGGAAAACGTGGTCATTGGTACCACATCGGCGAGGAAGCGGAAAGCCAAACAACCTATCCACACGCCGAGGGAAATCGCAGACCTGCTCCGAAAGTATGGGAACTCCCATCGAGTGGCACTGGTGTTTGGTCCTGAGCGGAGCGGTCTGACAGACCTGCAATTGGCAAGATGTCAGCACCTTGTCTCCATCCCTTCCAACCTGGAGCATCCTGTCCTGAACCTATCCCAGGCAGTGCTGGTTCTTGCTTACGAGATCCTTTCCTCTGGCCCGACGAAATCCAACGGAAACCTCCAACTTGCCTCTGATGAAGAGCGCGAGCAGATGTTTTCGGACATGCAGCGTGTTTTACTGGATATTGGCTTTCTGAATCCCCGAAATCCGAGCCATATCATGCGCTCCATCCGGCGATTTCTGGGTCGTGCCGATCTCACCCCGCGTGATGTCCAGATTCTGCGAGGGATGATGACCCAGATGGATTGGTATGCGCGCGAAGCCGGGGGACCGGCTGAAATCCCAAATTCTAAATCCTAAATCCTAAACAATATTCCGGAATTGTAATTTGTTTGGAATGTGGAATTTAGGATTTAGAATTTCCGCTGACCGCAGTCTGCGGTCAGCGGTGAATCTCCATCTTCATCAGGACGAGTCCCGTGAGTAGCTTGGGATAAAAGTCAGTGGACTTCTGAGGCATTGTTTCACCCCGCTCTGAAATTTCGTAAACCTGCTTCAGGCTGGTGGGATTGAGGAGGAAAGCGAGTTGATATTGCCCTTCCTCCACCCCGGTAACGAGTAGATCACTCTCTCGAAAGTAGTCGACATGGGTTTCCGCTGCCAGCTCTCGAGGGCCAATGTCAAGAAAGGGGCTGAGAATCCCTTCATGCAGCACATTGACATCAAGCTTCCGAGCGGGTCCAGTGAGGGTCGGCATGAAGGTAGAGTCACTCGCTATACCTTCCCGAAGGCATAGCCCATAGCAAGTTAGATCCTTTCGGGCAACCAATCCTATCCGGGTCCCTGCTTTCTCCAACTCCAGCTTGAGCTGGGGGAGGCCGGCCACTTTTCGAAGCTCAAAATGCGGCTCCAGCCTGGAGAGAAAGGTGCCGAAGTCAAAATCCTTGAGATTTCGAATGCCCCGGTGGGTGGGCAGAACCCTTACACCGGGGCCCTCCATGTCAAAAAGAGCGATCATTCGCTTGTCAAAAC
>JAZFTY010000199.1:0-4952 GCA_036446935.1 Acidobacteriota bacterium
CGTCTCCCACGATTGGCGTCGCCTGGCCGTTGAAAGCCAGATAGATCCAGTCGTTATCGATCGAAGTGAGGCACCGGTGAAAGAGGAGATCCTGAAGGGCGATGATGTGGATATGCAGCGTTACCCTGCCTATCAACCCTATCTTATGCTGCCCCATCCCTACGTTTCGCTGGCCCCCATGATCACCTATCACCCGGAGATCCATGTCGACAACATGGGGATCCATCGAGGTGAGATCCAGGGCAAGAACAAGATCGCCTTCCTGTTTTCTCCCGATAACCACAACTCCATGAATTTTTATAAGCACGAACAGGAGCACAAGAAGAACATGAAGTGCGCTGTGGTGGTGGGACTGCATCCGAACGTACTGATGGCCTCGCAGACCAAGATGGGTTATCCGAAAAGCCATTTCGCGGTCTGCGGTGGAATGTTGGGTGAACCGTTGCGACTGGTTGCCTCTGAAACCCTGGGCGATGATTTCATGGTGCCGGCTGATGCGGAGATCGTGATCGAGGGTGAGATTCTTGCCATGGAGCGCACGGCGGAGGGTCCCTACAGCGAGTACACCCGTCACATTGGGGCTCAGCGTTGGTCCCCCTATATGGAGGTGAGCTGTATCACTCAGCGCAAGAATCCACTGTGGTCCAATTACGCTATCGGGCGCAATCACGCCTTTCAGGGACTGGCGCGGGAGTTCAAGGTCTACGATATGGTCAAGCAGGTGGTTCCCCAGGTGACGAAGGT
The DNA here is from genome assembly GCA_036446935.1 of Acidobacteriota bacterium. GTDB lineage: Bacteria > Acidobacteriota > UBA6911 > RPQK01 > JADFOI01 > JADFOI01. The sequence continues at coordinate 745 of JAZFTY010000199.1, forward strand.
ATACCTGCTGCCCCATGCCGGAGGCGATGACGGTCTAGGCTTTTGTTTTATCCAGATGAAGAAAACAGCCGAGGGCCAGGCCAAAACCGCGATTTACGCCGCCCTGACCGCCAATTATGGAATCAAGCATGTCATCATAGTCGACGATGACATTGATATCTACGACGAACGAATGGTGTTTTGGGCTGTGGCCACGCGCGCACAACCGGATAAGGACTGGATCATTATTAAAGACGTGATGTGCAGCATCGTTGATCCGTCCATCGAACATCATTGGGGCTCCAAGGCGGGAATTGACGCTACCCGGCCCGCTCCTCCCGAGCCCTTCCTGATCCCCACCATGTTCCCGGAAGAGGACATGAAGCGCATCAAGCTGAACGATTTCGTTCCCAAGGAACAATTGGATCGGATTCCGGACGCTTTCCGTAAGGTAGACCCAGAAGGCACCGATGAAGAAGAGCCGGAAGCGATTCCTGCGGAAACCGATCCCGGGTAAGGTGTCAACACACCCGCGGGTGTGGCGGATTCAGATTTCTTGTAGGGGCGCACGGCAGCGCGACGGAATTCGAATTCGGGGACTGTCCCAAGAATTCTCCCAGAATTCGGGGACTGTCCCCGAATTTTGTCGTCACAGCCGTGCGCCCCTACAGGACTACCTAGTTGCCTGCCCCTAACTGATCGCGATCATAGACGATTTCGCCTCCCAGTCCGGTCATGATGACCTTCATATCGGGAATCTCGTCCACCGGGACGGTGAAATAGTCGTTCTCCAGCACCGCGAAATCTGCATACTTGCCCGGCTCCAGAGTGCCCAAAGTGTCCTCGGCAAGAATGTAGTAAGACGCCCAGGTGGTGGTCATTTTCAGAGCCGTCACTCGATCGATCGCCTCACTGGGAAGCAGTGTTTCCTCTTCTTTGGTTCTGGCGTTGGTGATCTTCCGGGTAACCAGCATGTGGATGGGTAGCCAGAAGTCCATACCCCGGGCTTCGAAGGTCACCCTTATGCCCTCATTAATCCACGTTTTCACGGGCATGGCAAAGGGTCTCAGGTGTTCTCCGTAAGTGTCAATCAGCATGGCGGCATCGTTGAGATAGGGCATATTGACATTCAAGAGAATGTTGTACTCTTTGAGCTTCGCCATCACGTCTGGAGGAGTGCCCAGAAGCTGATTGTGCTCCATGGTGGTGCGAAGGCTTCTGATGTGCTCCACCGACAAATTGGCTTCTTCCATCGCACTTTCCAACATCTGGATGTAGAGTCTCACCCCATGGCTGGAGGTGCCGTGAACACCGACCGGCCGCCACCCGTTCATCACGGCCGACTTCACCACTTCCCAGGGCCGGGTTCCGGGTCCGGGGCAGCGCTGACGAGCTTTGAGTTCATCTGAGGCATCCACATCGTCTCCCAGACACACTTCCCACTGACTGGAATCCCAGACTTCGTTACACATTCCCGACAGCCACATCATCTCGCCGCCGCCAGCGTGGTTGGTCCAGGGGGCTCCGGCCCCCTTGTAGAATTGGCGGAGCGATTTGAGATTCCAGAAATTTCCCCTCTGGGGTTCCTGGTAATAGGACAAGCGATGAGGTAGACGATTATCCCTGTTGAGCTTGTTGTAAGCCTTGACGACGGTGGGAAAGAGAATGCGGGTGGAGACGGTGGTCATTCCCACTTTTTGCAGCTCAAGCCCGTACAGGTACAGCGCTTCAGCCAGCTTGTCCACCGGCTCATCCCTCCACCAGAAGGAAAAGGTAATTCCCTGAAGTTCGGGAACAGCCGCGTATCCGTCCATGGCCGCTCCGGGCCGATTTTCCAGATCGGTGCTTTCTTCCCAGTCGGGGTAGACCTCTTTCATCAGTTTGATGGCTGCTTCGTTGAAAATTCCCGACTGCCTGGCATTGATCACCACGGGATGGTCGGGTACGGAACGATCCAACAGAATAGTCCTTCGATTGATTTCGCTTCCGTAAAGCCAAATCCGATTGGTTCCGGGTAGGTTCTCCGGTCCTTCCGTTAGCCGGACCGAGATCCATTGACCTTTGGGTATGCTTTGTACCCGGATCGCGTTGAGAATCGACTCTCTAAGTTTTTTCGAAGTCGCCTCCGGGGAACTTGCTGCCTCCACGGTGAGCTGTATGCTCGGGTCGGACAGGCCGACCTGCGGTCCGTACTTGGTGGCTGCAGGACCGAAAAGGTGGTAGTGAGTCTGAATCAGACCAGGAATCACCGTTTTGCCTCGTACGTCGATAAAGCGAGTGGCGGGTCCCGCCAGCTCCCTCATCTCCGCGTCGGATCCCAGAGCCATGATTTTGTTCCCCTTGATGGCCATACTTTGAAAGATGTGCCCGGGAGTGTTGGGTACGATACTCCAATCGTCCATGGTGACAATTTTCCCGTTGGTCAGCACCGTGTCGGCATAGCCGTGCTGGGCAACCGCATCGGGAATCTGCTGGGAAAGTCCGAATCCATTCATCAGAAGTCCCAGGACGAACAAGGTCAGTAATCTCTTCATAAATATCCTCCTAAACGTTGATGCCTCTTATGTTGGGCTCATTACTATCGCAATTGAGACGGTGCGTCAATGATTTTAGATCCAACTACACCCACTTTGTTTCTGCTTGGGATTGGGATTGTGGTGTAGAGGCGCACAGCCGCACGCCCTGTAAGGGATTGATAAACAGAGGCTTTTGGGCGCACGGCTGTGCGCCCCTACATACATCTAAAAGGACCGTTTAGCGTCGTCCGCCGAGCAATCCCGAGCGCAACAAGAAGTAAACCAAGGTGAGCAAAGTGCTGACGGCGGCGGCCACGTAAGTGAGAGCCGCTGCATTGAGGACGCGATCCACGCCCTCCCGCTCCTGGGGCAGGATGATTCCATGCTCGATGACCAGGGCCTTGGCCCGGCGAGTAGCGTCAAATTCGACCGGTAGCGTGACGATCTGGAAAAGCAGTACCATTGAAAAAAGCACGGCGCCCACCAGCACCATATTGGTGGAGGCCATAAACAGGCCAATCAACATGACGAAGTAGCCGATGCTGGAACCGATTTTGGCGGTCGGGACCAACATCGAGCGCACCCAAAGGGGACCGTAGTGCTTTGCGTGTTGGATGGCGTGACCTGCCTCGTGAGTGGCCACCCCGATGGCGGCAATCGAAGAGGAGTCGTAAACGCTCTCGGAGAGGGCCAGGGTCTTGTTGATGGGGTTGTAATGATCGGAAAGCTTACCGGCAGTTCGCACGATTTTCACATCATCGATACTGGCTGTGCGCAGGAGTTCAGCTGCCGCCTCAGCCCCGGTGATTCCCCTTGAGGAACGGACCTTGGAATATTTTTTGAAGTTGCTCTTGACCCTCCAACTGGCCCACAAGGAGAGGGCAAATCCAGGGGCTATGAACAGGAAGTACATGGGATCAAAGATCATTCTGGACTCACTTTCTTGTTCCTACCATTTTATCATTCTTTCCTGTATTTTCTAAGATCGAGAGGACTCGAAGTCAAGAGTGCACGCACGATTTCACCCATGGGAGGATCGATCATGAAGGTGTTTAGGAAACCCAACGTTCTGTTTTTCTTGCTTATTTGTTTGTTGATCAGTGCCTTTCAGACGGGAACCAGCTCTGGCCAGCAGTCAGCCAACGTTACTGTTCTTCGAGGTGCCACCGTCATTGACGGCCTGGGGAATCCTCCTATCAGAAATGCCGTCGTGGTCATTGAAGGAGATGAAATCATCTCCGTTTCCGGGGGCGGCTCCGATATCCCGGCTGGAGCCACCGTCCTGGACCTGACAGGCCGGTTCCTGATTCCCGGGTTGATTGACTCTCATGTCCACTGGAGCAATTGGATGGGAGAGATGTACATCAACCATGGGGTGACCTCGCTTTTGGCCCAAGCCAATGTTTCCAAGGAGGAACGACTGGACTCTCAGACCAGCCTGAGCACTCCCCGGGTTTTTCATACCGGCGGTCGCCCTCGGCTGTCGCCTTCCATGAGCCGACAGGAGGTTCGGCAGGCCATTGAGGCCTATTTGAAGAACGAACCGGATGTTGCCTGGTTTCTGCAATTGAGAGAGGGCAACGAGGAAGTCTTTCGATGGGGTGCTGAGGAAGCTCATCGGGCAGGCTTGGCGGTTTTTAGTCATACCCAGGATGCTGCTGCCGCCATTGATGCAGGAATGGACGTGGCGGAGCACGTCTGGGGATTTTCATT